>DASWIR010000396.1:0-3279 GCA_036397575.1 Alteraurantiacibacter sp.
CCGCTCTCGCTCGTCCCGCGCCGCGCGGACATGCTGATGCTGGCGACCGCGCATGACATGGCCGAGATTGCCGCAGCCAACCGCGCGCGCGCCGATGCGGTGCTGCTCTCCCCCGCCTTCGCAACGGCCAGCCATCCGGAAGAACCCGCGCTCAGTCCGGTGCGGTTCCGGACGATCGCGAGATACGCGCAAATGCCGGTGATTGCGCTGGGCGGCATGACCCAGCGCCATGCCGACCGCCTCCAATGGCCGCGCTGGGCCGCCATCGACGGGTTGAGCTGATCCGAATTCCTGCCTCGTCATTGCGAGGAGCTGGAGGCGACGAAGCAATCCAGCTTGATCCGCCCGACTTTCTGGATTGCTTCGCTTCGCTCGCAATGACGAAACAGGAGATGACGGCAGTTCCTTGACGCCGAGTCCCCCGTCTGCGATTCTTCGCGGGCGAAGGCGAAAGGGGTTCGCGAAAATGGCTACACGGGCAGCGAAAGCTCAGCCGGCAGACTGGCGCGCGGCGTTCCGCGCCTCGGCGCGGCGCGCCATGCAGCTGGCCGGTGCCGTCGTGCTGTTTCTCTTCACGCTGTTCCTGGGCCTTGCGCTCGTCAGCTACAGCCAGACCGATCCCTCGGCCTCGACCGCGGCCGGCGGCGAGATCGCCAACTGGATGGGCCGCCCCGGCGCCTGGATCGCCGAGCGAGCGCTGTTCCTGTTCGGGCTGGTCTCGATCCTGTTCCTGCCGCTGCTTTATGCCTATTCACGCAAGCTGTGGCGCGACGCCGACGCGGAAGTGACGCCGCGCGGCGGCAAGTGGTGGCGCACGGTCGCCCTCCTGGTCTTCGCCATGGCGCTCATCGCCACGGTGCTCTCGATGGTCTTCGACCAGACCGGCGGCAGCCTGCCGGCATCGCTTGGCGGAATCACCGGCCTGCTGGGGGCCAAAGGCATCGCGGCGATCGACGCGCGCCTGCCCGAAGCGGCTCAGGGCTGGACGCAGTTCGGTCTCGGCCTCGTCTTCCTTGCCGGCGGGGCTGCGATCGTTGGCCGCATCTTCGCCATCGACTGGGCGCAATTGCTGACCCTGCCCGCGATGCTCAAGCGCAGGCCCTCGCTGTCCGAGGGCGACATCCCCTTCATGCCGCGCCGTGCGAAGCGGACGAAACGCGACGAAGCGCCGGTAGAAATCGCCGCGGAGCCCGGCCGCCGGCCGCCCCAGATATCCGATCCGAGCGCACCGCCGCGGCGAGCCAGGCCGGTCAAGGCCGAGCAGAAGGACCTGTTCGCCGAATATGAGCTCCCCAGCCTCGATCTCCTCGCCGATCGCAAGGCGGGCAATGCGCCCAAGCTCGACAAGCTGGCGCTGGAGCGCAATGCCCGGCTGCTCGAAAACGTGCTCGACGATTTCAATGTGAAGGGTGAGATCACGGCCGTGCGCACCGGCCCTGTCGTCACAATGTACGAACTGGAGCCCGCTCCCGGCATCAAGGCCAGCCGCGTGGTCGGACTTGCCGAGGATATCGCCCGCAATATGAGCGCGATTTCCGCGCGCGTCTCACCCATTCCCGGCAAGACGGTGATGGGCATCGAGCTGCCCAATGCCGACCGCCAGACCGTGGCGCTCAAGGAACTGATGGCCTGCGAAGCCTTTGCCGAGGCCAAGGGCAACCTTCCGATCATTCTCGGCAAGGATATTGCCGGCGAACCGATAGTGGTGGACCTTGCCGCCATGCCGCATTTGCTGGTGGCGGGCACGACCGGCTCGGGCAAGTCGGTCGGGCTCAACTGCATCCTGCTCTCGCTGCTATACCGGATGACGCCGGCCGAGTGCCGCCTGATCCTGATCGATCCCAAAGTGCTCGAGCTCAAAAGCTACGACGATATCCCGCATCTGCTCTCGCCTGTTGTGACCGAACCGCACAAGTCGGTCCGCGCGCTCAAATGGGCGGTCGGAGAGATGGAACGCCGCTACCGGATGATGAGCAATCTCGGCGCGCGCAACATCAACGGCTTCAACGAGCGTGTGAACGCGGCGATCGCCAAGGGCAAGCCGCTGGGCCGCCGCGTGCAGACCGGCTTCGACCCCGAGACGGGCGAGGAGCTGTTCGAGGAAGAACAGCTCGACTACCAGGCCCTGCCGCAGATCGTGCTGATCGTCGACGAGCTGGCCGATTTGATGGTCACCGTCGGCAAGGAGATCGAAGTGCTGATCCAGCGGCTCAGCCAGAAGAGCCGAGCGGCCGGCATCCACCTGATCATGGCGACGCAGCGCCCCTCGGTCGATGTCATCACCGGCGTGATCAAAGCGAACCTGCCGGTGCGGATCAGCTTCCACGTCACCAGCCGGATCGATTCCCGCACGATCCTGGGCGAACAGGGCGCCGAGCAACTGCTGGGCAAGGGGGACATGCTCTACAAGGCTTCCTCCGGCCCGCTGATCCGTGTGCACGGCCCGTTCGTTTCCGACGAGGAAGTGGAGGAAGTCGCCAGCCACTGGCGCGCGCAGGGCAAGCCCGAATATGTCGATGCGGTCACCGAGGAAAGCGACGAGGGCGGGTTCGACTTCGAGGACGAATTCACCGCCTCCGACAATCCGGAAGAGCGCAAATACCGCCAAGCCTGCCAGATCGTGATCGAAAACCAGAAGGCATCCGGTTCGTGGCTCCAGCGCCAGATGGGCGTGGGCTACAATACCGCAGCCAAATGGATCGAGCGGATGGAAGAGGAAGGGCTGGTCGGCCCCTCCAACCATGTCGGCCGCCGTGAAATTTTCCGCGACCGGGACGGAAATCCGATCTAGGTTTAATCAGAGCGAGGCCTCACGCGGTCACGATACACGCGGCTATGAACGGCTCCGTTCTTTCTGACGTTGCTCCTGTGATACCTCCTCGAAGCGAAGAAGTAGCTTTGGCCCTAACTCCAGAATGAGTTTTCCCAGGTTGACCGCAGCCATGCCCACCAGATCAAGCGCTTTGGGGCCAGGCATCGGTGGCCGCCCCAACATTGCCCGAGTTATCTGATTTGCTTTGGGAGTCCTATGCGCTCCCAATCCATTCCCTAGCTCTTGGATTACCTTGCGATTTGAGAACGTGTTTCCTTGGAGACTGAGTCCCGTTTGATTCAACCACACGTCGAGATCGATTTCTGATCCGCCGTTTTGTGCAACGAGGCCTACTGGAGATGATATCGGAGCAAAGACCATTGTAGCGGAAGCACCTGCCAACTGCTCTGCTGGGGGGAAATGGGGGAGATTAAACAGCAGCTTTGATTCTAAATGAGCGGCACATA
>DASWIR010000397.1:0-3086 GCA_036397575.1 Alteraurantiacibacter sp.
AAGAAGTGCAGGCCGTCCTGCGAGTGGCGAACCAGTACCGGCTGCCGGTCTGGCCGATCAGCCGCGGGAAGAACCTGGGCTATGGCGGCTCGGCCCCGCTGATGCGCGGGAGCGTGGTGCTCGACATGTCGCGGATGCGCAAGATCGAATTCGATGCGGAGCACGGGACGGTGCTGCTGGAGCCGGGGGTCAGCTTCTACGACCTCTACGACTACGTGCAGGCGAACAATCTGCCTTACTGGCTCTCGACGCCTGGTAACAGCTGGGGCTCGGTGGTCGGCAACGCGCTGGACCGCGGCGTCGGCTACACGCCTTATGGCGAGCACACCAAAAACATTTGCGGTCTCGAGGTTGTGCTGCCGACCGGCGAACTGGTCCGTACCGGCATGGGGGCATTCGGAGGCGCGCCGACCTGGCAAGCCTATCCATTCGGGTTCGGGCCGGGCTGGGACCAGATGTTCGTCCAGTCGAATTTCGGTGTGGTCACCAAGATGGGCATGTGGATGATGCCCGAGCCCGAAAGCCTGATGGGCATGGATGTCGAGTTCAGCCGGCCGGAAGATCTGAAGGCTATGGTCGATGTGATTGGTCCGCTCCGGCGCGAGCGTGTGCTGACGCAGAGCCCGTCGATCGGGAACTGGTTGCGTGCCGCCGCGGTGCTGACGACGCGCGACGAATGGACCGATGAGCCGGGAGCTCTCTCGGACACAGTGATCGATGCAATCTGCAAGCGCTTCAATATCGGCTGGTGGGGTGTCTCGCTGCGGCTCTATGGTCGCGAGGAGGTCAACAAGGCCGCATACCGGATTCTCGAAGACGCGATCAAATCGATCAATCCGATGCTGATCAAACCGACTTCGTGGCGAAGGGGAGAGCCGCTCGAATATACCGGCTGGACAGGGACGCCGATCAGCTTTCCGATGCAGAACGTCAATTGGTATGGCGGCCGCGGCGGTCATATCGGCTTCTCGCCGATCATTCCCCAGGATGGCGATGCCGCGCTGGCGCAGTTCAAGCGGACTTATGCCCGTTATCAGGAATACGGGATGGACTACCAAGGCAGTTTCGCCTTCGGCGAGCGGCACCTGACCAATGTCAACGCGATGATCTTCGACAAGGACAATCCGGAGAAGATGGCGAGGATCGATCCTTTCTTCCGCCAGCTCGTGGCCGATGCGAAGGCGGCAGGATACGGCGAATACCGCACGCATCTCGATTATATGGATCTCGTTGCGGACAGCTACGACTTCAATGGCGGTGCCCTCAGAAAGCTCAACGAGAAGGTCAAGGATGCGCTCGACCCGAACGGCATCCTCGCTCCGGGCAAGAGCGGCATCTGGCCCAAAAACCTTGCGGGGGAGCGCGGCAAATGAGCGAGAACTTCCGCCATCCCGGCGAAGGCCGGGATATCATCCCGTCTGGCGAAGCGCCGAACCGCGCGAGATCCCGGATCAAGTCCGGGATGACGGTTGTGGCGGTCCTCGCACTGGCTGCCTGTGCTGCCTACGCGCAGGACGGCGCGCCCGATGCGACGCCCGGCGATGCACTGCAGACCGAAGCCGCGCCGGCCCAGCCGCCGCCCGGCCCGCCGCCGATGCCCAGGCCGGTGACCATGGTCGACCGGCCGAATGCTACCGGCGGCGAAGCGCTCTACGTCCAGCATTGCATCATGTGCCACGGGCCGAACGGAATGGGCACCGGGCTGCTCGCGCGGCGAATGGAAGTGGCAGAACTGGAGCAGCGAGATAACCTTCCCGCCGCCTATGTGGTGCAGGCCGCAAGGCGTGGCATCGGCAATATGCCCGCCATCCCGCGCGGCGAGGTGAGCGACGAGGAACTGCAGCTTATAGCGGAGTATCTGGCCGCGGGCGCGCATTGATCGCTTTGCTGCACTTGCAAACATGTACGTAAATATGTACATAGAAACGCAAGGAGTTCGACCGTGGAAGTGATCAGCTTTACCGATGCGCGCGCCAATCTGAAGCGCCTGATGGATCGCGTTATCGGCGATCGCACCCATGTCGTTGTAACGCGGCAAAAGGCGGAGCCTGTGGTGATGGTCTCGCTGACCGATTGGAATGCGATGGAGGAGACGATGCATCTCCTTTCCAGTCCACGCAATGCGGAGCGGCTACGCGAAGCCATCGAGCAGCTTGAAAAGGGCAAGGGCAAAGCTCGTGAACTCGTCAATCCGTGAAAATCGTTTTTTCGGACAATGGCTGGGACGACTACCAGCACTGGTTGGAACAGAATCCGAAGATTCTCGTCCGGCTCAATTCACTGATCAAGGAATGTTGTCGCACGCCATTCAAGGGAACCGGCAAGCCCGAGCCCTTGAAGGGAAGTTTGAAAGGCTGGTGGTCGCGCCGGATCACGCAAGAGGATCGACTCGTATACCGCGTCACCGGCAAGGGCGATGACCGACAGTTGGAGATCGCCCAGTGCCGCTACCACTATTGAAGTGTCCTACTTCCGGATAACCAGGCTCTCCGGCCGCTTTCTAGGTTTCCATTCGCCGTGCCCGGGAAAGTTCTTGAGCACCTCACCGTCCCATAGCCGCACGGTACGGCGGCGAAAGCGCCATTTTCCGTCCGTGCCTTTCACTGCATGGTCGTCATACCAGCCGGCGAAGCGCAGCAGGTAAGGCGGCTCGCCTTCGCATTCGGTGACGAAAGCAAAGCCGCGCATCTTCACGCTGCCATCGGCCTGCGGGAAATACTGCACCTGCGTCACATGATGCTGCCGGCCCGGAAAGCCGGGGGCATTGGCATAATGGTTCATCAGGCCGCGTATGCCGTCATGGCCTTCCCAGACGTCGGGATCCTCGAACACCTCTTCGCTCATCACGCAGTCTTCGGTGAAACAAGCAACAAGCCCCTCCGCGTCGCCCGTGTCCAGTGCCCAGCTATAGGCGGCGATCAGATCCTGCAGGCCCAGCCGGTCCTCGATGTTCAAAGCGTTCAATCTCGCTCTCCCGTTTAGTTGCGTCAATCGTAACACTCGTTATGATTGTAGCCAAGAAGGAGAGGATTCTTGGGCAAGATTATCGTCACCGGCGCGTCCGGTCAGTTCGGCAATGCGGCGGC
>DASWIR010000398.1:0-4512 GCA_036397575.1 Alteraurantiacibacter sp.
GGCGTGAGCACGCGCTGGAGCACGGCATTGACCGTGGTGACGAGCAATTGCGAGCCCTTTGCTCTCGCCTGCAGCCGATGCAATGCGGAAAGCCGCCGCGCGCCAACCGAAAGGGCCGGGCTGGCCCGGTCGTAGGGCAGACTGTCCCAGGCGGGAAACTCGATCACTTCCAATTCGGGCACAAAGAACTGCGCCGCATCCGAGACCCCGCGCATGGCTGCATCGTCGGGCGCGATGAAGACTGCGCGGCCTTTTGCCGCCCGCGCAAGGTCCGCCATCACCAGCGGCTGCGCGCCGCGCGCGATCGAGGCCAGCGTCAGCGGCTCTTTGGCGGAGAAAATGCGGGATATATCGGGCATGTTTCGTTTCTGACGGGCACTGGAAATTGCTCCGCTCATCCTTTGACAGGCTCAGGACGAGCGGAGGTAAAGTGAAGTCGGCTGGCCCTTAGCCGCTCGTGGCGAGCCTGTCGAACCGCAAGCAGGGGCATCGTGCCTTAACGGGCCGAATCGACGAAATCCGCTCGGCACAGCGCATCCATCAGCGGGCCGGCGAGGAAATGGGGCGGCAGAGCGGCTTTCGTCGCCCAGGCCAGCACATCCGCGTCCTGCTCTTCGAGCAGCGCTTCGAACCAGGTGATTTCAGGCTCCTCCCATTCGCCATGATAGCGATCGAAGAAACCACCGATCAGGAAATCGGCCTCGCGCGTGCCGCGATGCCACGCGCGGAACCGTGCGCGGGCGAGGCGGGCTTCGAAAGTAAGAGCCTGAGGCATGGGGCGCGGGTAGGGGATTTGTGCTGCACTCGCAATAACGGCGGCAGTTTGGCATAGGGCGACCATGCGGCCCGAACGCCTCAATTTGCTCTTTGCCGAAGCCGACACGCTGGAAGGCGTAGGGCCGAAGCTCAGGAAGCCACTCGACAAGCTCGGCCTCACCCGTATTCGCGATCTTGCATACCACTTGCCCGACCGCTTCGTGACCCGGCGAGCGATTGAGAATCTCGATGAAGGAAGCGAGGGCGAGCAGATCGTCGTCGCGCTGACGCCGATTGAGCATCGCGCGCCGAGAAACAATCGCGGGCCCTATCGCGTGCTGGCGCAGGATGCGCCCGGCAATGTCTGCGCGCTGACCTATTTCGGGCGCGCATCCTACACGGCGAAGAAGCTGCTGCCGGTGGGCGAGAAGCGCTGGGTCGCGGGCAGGCTCGACCGCTATGGCGACATGCTGCAGATCGTCCATCCCGACCATGTCGAGCAGGAAGGCGGCGCGGCGCTCGGCACGCTGGTGGAGCCGGTTTATCCGCTGGCCGAGGGGTTGACCCAGCCAAAGGTTGCGGGCCTTGCGAGGCAGGCGCTCGAACGCGTTCCGGTTCTTCCCGAATGGATCGAACCCGGCGTCATGGCAAAACATGGCTGGCCTGCATGGCGCGACGCGCTGGTGCTGGCGCACAGAGCGCCCCATGCGGAAGCTCGCGACCGGCTCGCCTATGACGAACTCTTCGCCAACAGCCTCGCCCTGATGCTGGTGAAGGCGGCGAATCGCAGGAAACGGGGCCAGCCTTTGCGTGGCGATGGGAGCCTGCGGGACAGGCTGCGGCTGCCTTTCCCGCTTACCGGGGCGCAAAGTCGCTCGATCTCGGAGATCGAAGGCGATCTGGCACAGGGTGCGCCCATGCTGCGGTTGCTGCAGGGCGATGTCGGCGCAGGCAAGACGATCGTCGCTTTGGAGGCGATGCTGGTCGCGGTGGAGGCCGGCGCGCAAGCGGCGCTGCTTGCGCCGACCGAAATCCTTGCCCGCCAGCATTATGAAACGTTGCGCGAGCTGGCCGCGGCGACCGGTGTTCAGATCGCCCTGCTCACCGGGCGCGACAAGGGCAAGGCACGGGAATCGATCCTGATGGGCCTCGTCGACGGCAGCATCGACCTCGTCGTCGGCACCCATGCGATCTTCCAGGAATCGGTCGCCTACAGGAATCTCGGGCTGGTGGTGATCGATGAGCAGCACCGCTTCGGAGTGAGCCAGCGGCTGATGCTGACGCGGAAGGGCAAGCTGACGCCGCACACTTTGGCGATGACCGCGACGCCGATCCCGCGCACGCTGACGCTGGCGCAGTATGGAGAGATGGAAGTCAGCCGGCTCGACGAAATGCCGCCCGGCAGGAAGCCGATCGACACGCGCGTCGTTGCCCTCGACCGGATCGAGGACGTGGTGTCGGGGATCGCGCGCCACCTCGAAACCGGACAGCAGGCTTTCTGGGTGTGCCCGATGGTGCACGAGAATGAGCGAGAGGATCTTGCCGCTGCCGAAGCGCGTTTCGCGGCGCTGAAGGCCCGTTTCGGAGACGCGGTCGTGCTGGTCCACGGCCAGCAGAAGCCGGAGGTCAAGGATGCCGCCATGGAACGCTTCGTTTCCGGCGAGGCGAAGCTGATGGTCGCGACGACGGTGATCGAAGTGGGAGTCGACGTTCCCAACGCTACGCTGGTGATTGTCGAGCAGGCCGAGCATTTTGGCCTGGCGCAATTGCACCAGCTCCGTGGGCGCGTGGGCCGCGGTTCGCAGCAGGCGGTGTGTCTGCTGCTGCGCTCCCCCGCAATATCGGAGACAGCGCGCCGCCGGCTGGCGCTGATGCGCGAAACGCAGGACGGGTTCCGCATTGCCGAGGAAGATCTCGAATTGCGCGGCGCCGGCGAAATCCTCGGCACGCGGCAATCGGGCGACAGCCCGTTCCGCATCGCCCAGCCGGAGCAGATCAAGCACCTCCTTCCAATCGCGCACGACGATGCGCGGCTGCTGGTCGATCGCGACGGCGGTTTATCCGGAGAACGCGGAGAGGCGGCGAGGCTACTGCTTTACCTGTTCGAGCGGGATTGGGGCGTGCAACTGCTCAGGGGCGGATGACGGCTGTCGTTGCCTCGGCGTGGCTGGTGTCCGCTATGCACATCCTGGAAATTTGTGTTGAGCGCCGGCAGTCTGCCCAACCCAGCAAGCGATATGATAGATTGGTCAAGGAGCCGGTTGGCCCTTTCTATTTGAGTCGCGCCTGTCGGAGCATCCTGGAACAAGGAAAGCCGCACCATGAAAGCCCTCCTGATCGTCAACGATCCGCCCTACGGCACGGAGCGTCTGTATAATGCCCTGCGCATGGCTCTCGCCTTGCAGAAGCGCAAGGATGTGGCGCAGGTCACCATGTTCCTGATGGCCGATGCGGTGAGCGGAGCACGGGCGGGGCAGGCCACGCCGGAAGGCTTCTACAATATCGAGCGAATGCTGAAGCGCGTGATGCTGGGCAAAGGGCGCGTGTTGTTCTGCGGCACCTGCATGGATGCGCGGGGGATGCACGACGAGGACGTAATCGCGGATGCCGAGCGCAGCACCATGGATGCACTGGCGGAGCACACCGCGCTGGCCGACAAAGTGCTGGTCTTCTGACCAGATGGCGCAAAAGAGGTAAGGGCGGGCGAAGCCGGAAAATCATTCCAAACTGCGGACATCTGCCACGAACAAGCCGGCCTTTTCGCGAGCTCGGGCTGCATAGCGAGCGCAATCAAGCGGCGCGGATGCTGCTGTGTTGTTTTAGCGGGATTGGTGCGTGCAGTTGCATGGCGAAGGGCAAGGCGCTGTCTTTTCCAAGGGACTGTGCCGGACCTCAGGCAGCGCGGGTTGCGCTTCCGGCTTCTTCCCGCACCAGTTTCTCGACCAGGCGGTTGAACAGAGTCACGCCGCGATCATGCGCGGTCGGCATCACTTGGGGCAAGGGCGTCTGGTCGATCACGCATTGCTGGGCCTCGATCATCACCTTGTCCTCGCCGAATGCCTGTGCGCCAAGCGCCATCAGCGCATCGCGCATTGCCTCGTCGCCATGAGCGCGATGCGGGCCCCAGGAGAAGAAGTAACGCGCCGTCTTCTCCGTCATCGGAGTCACGGCCTGGCTGGTGAAGGTCACGCCGCCAACTGCTTTGTCAGGGTCAGGCTCTCCATAGTCCAGCGCTCTCGCCGTGCCGAGCGGATAGATGCCTCCGGTCATCAGCAGGATCCCGGGGACCAGGAAATCGTAGACCATGTAATTGTCCATCGGTTCCTCGCTTTTGCGGGAGGATGAGCCGAGCGAATTTTCGATCCAGCGCTGGTACCGGATCCCGCGATCGAGCGGCGTGATCTTTGCCTGCGTTTCGGCGAATTGCGGGCCCGAGCCGAAGCTGTTCGCATGGACATAGGTCAAATGACTGAAATCGAGCAAATTGTCGTTGATCAGCCTTGCCTCGGCGGCATAGTCGAGCTGGCCATGGCCCAGAATATAGTCGGGATGGTCCAGCCCCACCGCCGGCGGGATGAGCGCTTCGTCGGCGGTAGCCGGGTCTCCCATCCATCCCCAGCTCCAGCTGTGGCAGCCGACCACAGGATATGAGCGGACACGGGCCTTGGGCGGAATCAACTCCTGGCCGGGGATTTCTGCCACTTTACCGTCGGGATCGAACAGAAGGCCGTGATACATGCAGCGCAGCCGTTCGCC
>DASWIR010000399.1:0-4788 GCA_036397575.1 Alteraurantiacibacter sp.
GGAAAGTCCGCTTGCCGAACTGCGCGCGGCGGCGCGGCGGCTCGATCGGATTGCCGGAGAACATCCTTTGCTGGCCGAGGCGCTGGCCGCGCTCGATCGTGCGGCCATCGAGGCGGGCGAGGCGGAAGAGAAGCTGCAGCGTGCGGCCGAGGCGATGGAGCACGATCCGGCCGAGCTCGACCGGATCGAGACGCGCCTGTTCGAACTGCGCGCGCTGGCCCGAAAGCACTCGGTGACGGTGGACGAGCTGCCGGCGAAAATGCGCGAGATGCGGGCCGCGCTCGATGCGATCGAGGCGGGCGATGCCGAAATCGGCGCGCTGCAGCAGGCGGCGGAGAAGGCGGGACAGGCTTACAAGGCGAAGGCAGAGGCGCTGCACGAAGCTCGCACGGCGGCTGCGACGCGGCTGGACAAGGCGGTTGCGGGAGAGCTTGCGCCGCTGAAGCTGGATGCTGCCCGGTTCAGGACGTCGATCGTACCGCTGCCCGAGGAGCGCTGGGGTCCCCATGGCAGCGACGCCGTCGAATTCCTGATCGCCACCAATCCGGGTGCGGATTTCGCTCCGCTGGCCAAGATCGCCAGCGGCGGCGAGTTGTCGCGTTTCATCCTTGCGCTGAAGGTTGCGCTGGCGGAGCAGGGCGCGGCGGCGACGGTGATTTTCGACGAGATCGACCGCGGCGTTGGCGGGGCAGTGGCAAGCGCGATCGGCGAGCGGCTGGCACGGCTGGCCGATGGCGGGCAATTGCTGGCGGTGACGCACAGCCCGCAGGTCGCAGCGCGCGGAGGCACGCATTACATGATCGCCAAGTCGTCGGAAGGCACGGTGACGCGAACCTCGGTAGTGCTGCTCGACGATGCCGGGCGGCAGGAGGAGATCGCGCGAATGCTCTCGGGCGCGGAGATCACTTCCGAGGCGCGGGCCCAGGCCGACCGGCTGCTGGAGGGGGTGTGAACTGGTCGCGGCGAGAGGTTACTGGCGCGGGCGCGGCGGCCATTCTTGCTAGCTGTGTGACGGGAGGAAACACTGTGGAAGACGAGCTCTTTGGGATGATCGGTCAGATGAAGTCAGTTCCGGGGAAACGCGATGAACTGATCGGGTATCTGCTGGAAGGCTCAGGACAGATGCCGGGAAACCTTGTCTATATCGTCGCCAAGGATGCAGCCGACCCGGAGGCAGTCTGGATAACGGAGGTTTGGCGGAGCAAGGCGGACCACGCCGCGAGCCTGTCGCTGCCGCAAGTGCGTGACGTAATTGCCAAGGCGCGGCCCATTATCGCCGATTTCGGCCTTTCCGCTGAAACGATCCCTGTCGGGTTCACCGCGTGAAGGTGGAGGCCCTCACCGAAGCCCAGGCCGCGGCCGAACTCGAGCGGCTCGCAAAGGAAATCGCGCACCACAACCGGCTTTACCATGCCGAGGATACGCCGGAGATCAGCGATCCGGAATTCGACGCGCTGGTCCGCCGCAATGAGGAGTTGGAGCAGCTCTTTCCGAATCTCGTTCGCGAGGACAGTCCGAGCCGCGCGGTCGGCCATGCCATTGCCGCCTCGCCGCTGTCCAAGGTCCGGCACGAGCAGCGGATGTTCAGTCTCGACAATGCCTTTGCCGAGGAAGAGGTGGCGGAATGGCTGGCACGGGTGCGGCGGTTCCTGAACCTGTCCGGGGACGAGGTGATTGCGGTCACCGCGGAGGACAAGATCGACGGCCTGTCATGCTCGCTGCGCTACGAGAAGGGAAAGCTGGTACTGGCGGCCACGCGCGGCGATGGCGAGGTGGGCGAGAACGTTACCGCCAATGTCGCGCATATCGCCGACATTCCGCAGGAACTTGACGGCACGGCGCCCGACCTGTTCGAGATACGCGGCGAAGTTTACATGGATAAACAGTCTTTTGCAGCACTCAATTCACAATTGATGGAAGATGCGAAGGCGGCCGCGAAAGAGAAGGGCGAGGAGTTCGATCCGGCCAAAGTCCGCCAGTTCGCCAATCCGCGCAATGCCGCCGCGGGGTCGCTGCGGCAGAAAGATGCTGGCGTCACTGCTTCGCGCCCGCTGCGCTTCCTGGCGCATGGCTGGGGCGCGGCCAGCGCAATCCCTTCGGGCAGCCAGATCGGCGTGATGCAGCAGCTTCTCGATTGGGGCGTGCCGGTTTCCTCCGCGCTGCTGCGCTGCAACGGCCTGGAGGAGATGCTGGAACATTACCGCCAGATCGCGGAGGCTCGCCCCCGGATGCGCTACGAGATCGATGGCGTTGTTTACAAGGTCGATCGGCTCGACTGGCAGGCGCGGTTGGGTTTCGTCGCCAAGGCGCCCCGCTGGGCGCTGGCGCACAAATTCCCCGCCGAACGCGCCGAAACCACACTCGAGCATATCGATATCCAGGTCGGCCGCACGGGCAAGCTGACGCCCGTCGGGCGCCTTGCACCGGTGCTGGTGGGCGGAGTGACGGTGACCAACGTCACACTGCACAATCGCGACGAGATCGCGCGGCTGGGCGTGCGTCCCGGTGATCGCGTGGTGATCCAGCGCGCCGGTGACGTGATCCCGCAAGTGGTCGAGAACCTGACGCGTGAGGAAAAGCGCAAAGCCTATGCCTTCCCCGACCATTGCCCCGAATGCGGCAGCGAGGCGGTGGCGGAGGAAGGCGAGGTCGATGTGCGCTGCACAGGCGGTCTCATATGTCCGGCGCAACGTACGGAAAGACTGAAACATTTCGTCAGCCGCGGCGCGCTCGACATAGATGGGCTCGGAGAAAAGACGATCGACCAGTTTTTCGCCCTCGGCTGGCTCGAAAGTCCGGCCGATATCTTTCGCCTGAGGGACCGGCGCGAGGCGATCCTCGCCCTCGACGGATGGCAGGATAAGTCTGTGGATAAACTGTTGGAGTCTGTGGAAAACCGCCGCGAGCCGAATGCTGCGCGGCTACTGTTCGGGCTCGGCATCCGCCATGTCGGGGCGGTGACCGCGCGGGACCTGATGAAGGAGTTCCATACGCTGCCGGCGCTGCGGGAGACGACCGAAAAAGCGCGAGCGGGCGACGAAGATGCGACCGCGGCGCTCACCGGTATTGACGGAGTCGGCCCTGTCGTGATCGAGGCGCTGGGCGACTTCTTCCACGAGCCGCACAATATCGAAGTGTGGGAGGATCTTCTCTCCGAAGTCAGCCCGCCAAGATACGAAATCGAAACGAAAGACAGTGCAGTCGCCGGCAAGACGGTGGTCTTCACCGGCAAGCTCGAGACGATGAGCCGCGACGAGGCCAAAGCCCAGGCCGAAAGGCTGGGTGCGAAGACGGCGGGATCGGTCAGCGCCAAGACCGACCTGGTCGTCGCCGGGCCAGGCGCGGGCTCCAAGCTCAAGAAAGCTGCCGAGCTGGATATCGAGGTGATCGACGAAGCCGGATGGGCGAAAATCGTGGCTGAAGCAGGATAGGAGCGAGGGAGGGGGCAATATGATGGCTGACAGGCTGGTTTTGCGGATTGCGGGCGTATTATCGCTGCTCGCTGTGGCGGCAATCGTCGCTGCGATCGTCATCAGGATTGGCCTTGGCCGCGATTTCGGCCCGGAAGACTTCAGCCAGTCGGTGATCCTGCAGCAGCTTTATCTTGCGGGGCCTGCGGTAGTGCAGGCGGCGCTTCTCGCATTGATCGGCCCGCTCCTGCTGCTTGCCGCCGGGCTGGGTTGGCATCGGATGCTGCGGGATCAAGGTAGCCACGTCACGCTGGGGGCGATACTCTGGTATGTCGGCATGGTATTCCTGATCCTGCAGGGTGCGGTTGAGTACTCGCTCATGAGCTTCCTGCCGCAAGCCTATGTTCCAGCTGCGGAATTGCCGCTTTCCACCGGACTGATCGCGGCTGGCGGTACCATGTCGGTGGCCGCCCGGACCCTTGCTGCCATTGGCGATGCCGTCAGCTTTGCGGGTATCCTCCTGCTTGGTGTCGCATTGTGGCAGATGGGCGGGCGCTGGCGCATCCTCGGCGCGGGAGGCATGGGCGCAGTGCTGCTGATCTGGCTGGGTCTCGCCAGCGGCGAATTGGTGTTCCTGCGCCCAGTCGGGCAGGGTATCTTTCTGCTCTGGGTCGCGGCCATGGGCGTCGCGATGTTGCGCTGGAAGCCCGCCGAAGGCTGATTGTCCGGAGCCGTGCGTTTAGTGCCGGGACGCGTGGAATTGCCCGTCCATTGGTGCTATTCTTCCGGTCTCGCGACAGGTCGTGGGACCGGGGAGGATGTATGGCTGCAAAACATGACGATCAGCCGGGAGCGCTGGTGGGCTGGAGTTCGCAGGATCTGGGCGACCGGATCCTATTGCGGCTCGAGAACGTCACCAGCCCGCCGCCGCATGCGAGCGGCGACGTGCACTGCGCAACATTGCTGATGAACAAGCAGCAGGCGGTGCTGCTGGGGGAATATCTCTACAAGGCTTCGGGCGAAACCGACACACACCGGCGCAGGCCGGGTCTGATCGACCGCCTCTTCGCCGGCTGAGCCTATTGCTCTGCGAAGCGCCCCCGCTCGGCCGCGTGGACCGGCCCGGTATCGGGCGGAACGTCCCGCGCCAGCGCGACTGGCGTGAGGTACGGCGCCGCAAGTGCCGGCAGCCGCTTCACAGCTTCATCACCGCCCCGCCATTGTCCGCGCTTTCATACATGGCCGCGATCAGCCGCATATCGCGCAGGCCCATTTCGCCTGGCGTGCGGTGCGGCGTGTTAGTGCGCGCGGCCTCGGAAAAGCCATCGAGCTGGGCGGCGAATTGCTGGATCGCATTGCCTGCGCCGATTTCGCGCCT
>DASWIR010000400.1:0-6781 GCA_036397575.1 Alteraurantiacibacter sp.
CGCGACAATACCGTGCTGGCCCCCGCGACCACCAGCTGCCTCGTGCCTGCTGAAGTGAAGCGCGATGCGCCCGATTTCCGCCTCGGCACGCTAACCGCCTTCGGCCCGGAAGAAAACTTCTCCTACCCGCCCCGCCCGGCCGACGCCAATGCGCGGTGGGACATGCAATGGACCGCGCGCATTCGCCACCGCTCCACCACCAGCTGGATGGAAGCCCAAGGCATGAGCATGGGCATGGCGGATGAAGAGAGCGAGACATCGGAGCAGGAATGCAAGCCCAAGCGCGGCCTCGGCGGCCTGCTGGGCGGCGTGCTCCCGGGCAGCAATGGCTGCTGAACCGAGAGGCAAGCGAAAGTCCTGGTCGGACTATCGATATTACGCTTGAATCATGGTGTAATATCGATAATCTCGGTCTCCAAGCCTTATATAACCATGCCATTGGGAGAGGGTCGAAACACGTCGTTCCGGTAACCGGTTCGATGTTGGGAGACTCTCAATGGACCGAACGCTGGCTTTCGATGCTGTTGCCCTGACAAACGCTTCACGGGTTCCGGAGCCCAACCGGCATCTACCCACCAATGGATTTGGATTCCGCAGCTGGGCGGCCGGATTAGCAGGCACAATCTTCTTCGGGAGTCTCGCATCGCCGGCGATTGCGGCGTCCGAGCCAAGCACGAGGCTGGTCCGCTGCGGCGACGAGAGCTGCCTCCAGATCAGCGGGCGCCGATCCGATCTGGCGACGATCGTCAGGATCAACGGTCATGTAGTGCCGGTCGAAGGCGAGCATAGCTGGCGAGTCCACCTGCCGGTCGAGACAATCCGCCAATGGTCCGTCCCATATGCCCGGACGATCGAGGTCTCCCTTCATGAGCCTGAGGCGCGAGATGAAACCATCTCCAGTGTCGATCTTCCGATCGGCTTGCTTGGCGGTGTGACGGAGCTTGCCTCACTGGTGGTCCGCGTCCGCTAGGCGGCGGCTTCCTCCCAAATCCTTGTCAGTACGGATGCCGGGCGCTACATAGTGCCTCAAACCGCCGCAGAGCGGTCAATCCCATTGCGCAGGAGATGATGATGAAGAAGGGCCTTTTGGTCTTGGGAGCGTGCGCTCTCGCGACCTCTGTTTCCGCCGCTGCCGCCGAGAGTCCGTTCGCCGAGGATGAGGCAATCTTGCGGCTCGACGGTCTCGATCTCTCGACCGCCGACGGGCAGCAACGCCTTGCGATCCGCATGGATCAGGCTGCACGTGCCGTATGCGGCGATCGTTTGTCGAGCGTGCACCTTGCCGCCAACGCGAAAGCGCGGGAATGCCGGACAGCCGTGATCGCGGACGTCCGCACCCAGATCGAAGCCCGGATGGCGAACGTTGCGAGCGCCCCGGGCACTCAGCTCGCTTCCAGCCGCTGAGCTTTTCGAAAACCGTTCCCCCGCCCGGAACCCGGGCGGGGAACGTAGCGGCTTTCGCGGATATTACGTTTGCTAAGGCCGGTAACACTTCATATGCTCGGCATATGAGCCCCGTTGCGATTCCGCTCCTGAAAACAGACAGGCTGCCCGCACTGGCGATTATTCGCCCGGCATGATTGCGGGCATCCGGTGACACTGGAAGCTCAAGCAAGGGCGGCGCTCAAGCGCGGCGACCTGCCTGCCGCCGCGACCGCCGCCAGGGAACTCACCGTCACAAACCCCGACCGTTCCGCAGGCTATTTCCTGCTGGGGATCGTTGCGGCCGAAGCTGGCCAGATCGCCAGGGCAATTCCCCTGATCGAGGCTGCAGTGGAGCGCGGGCCGGAGGCCGAACATCTGGCCCAACTGGCCAGGTTGCTCATCCAGTTGCGGCGCGACGGCGAAGCGGCCGAGGCCGCGGTTCGCGCGATGACTCTGGCGCCGGACGATCCGCTGACATTCGACACCATCGGATGTGTGCTGGCGCGGCTCGGCCGCCATGAGGAAACGATCGCGCCATTCGCGGCGGCGGTTTCCGCCGAGCCGGACAACCTCGACTATCGGTACAACCTCGCCGCGGCGAGCGGCTTCACCGGCCGGATCGACGAAGCACGCGCGCATTATGAAAAAATTCTCGCCGCCGATCCCGGCAATTCGCGCGCGCATTATGCTCTGGCCATTCTTTCCCGCCAGACAGCGCAGGCCAACCATGTTCCCAGACTGAACGCCGCTCTCGCCGCGGCGCGCGGGCCCGGCGATGCGCTGCGCATCCGCTATGCGCTGGCGAAGGAGCTGGAAGACATGGGCGACCCAGACGCCTTCCGGCACCTCTCTGCCGCCAATGCCGAACACAAGCGCACGATCCGTTACGACTTCGCGCAGGACGCAGCGATCTTCGACGCGATCGAAGCGTTGTTCACCGGGAGCGAATGCCCCCTCCCCGCTGGCGCGAGCAACCCCGATCACGCACCGATCTTCGTAGTGGGCATGCCCCGCACGGGCACCACCCTCGTCGACCGAATCCTCTCCTCGCACCGCGATGTGGCGTCCGCGGGAGAACTGCAGGCCATGCCGCTGGCGGTCAAACGGCTGGCGGCCACGTCGTCGCGCACAATCATCGATCCGGCCACGGTCGCGGCGAGCGGCGGCATTGCTCCGGCAGCTATTGGCGACGCCTATCTCGCCCAGGCAGCCCATCACCGCCCCGCAGGCGCCTCGCGGTTCACAGACAAGCTGCCGGCCAATTTTCTCTATATAGGCCATATCGCGCGCGCATTGCCCAATGCCCCGATCGTGTGCCTGCGCCGCAATCCGATGGACACGGTCTGGAGCAACTACAAGAACCTCTTCGCCAGCCAGTCCGCCTATTACGCCTATTCCTACGACCTGATGGACACGGCCCACTACTATGCGCGTTTCGATCGGCTGATGGATCTATGGGAAAGCCTGTTTCCGGGGCGGGTGCTGCAACTGTCCTACGAACGGCTGGTCGCCGACCAGGAAGGGCAGACCCGGCGACTGATCGAGCATTGCGGCCTCGATTGGGACGAGGCCTGCCTGTCGTTCCACAAAAACAGCGCCGCCGTGGCGACGCCGAGCGCGGCGCAGGTCCGCCGCCCACTTAATGCCGATGCAGTCGGAAGGTGGAGGGCACACGCCGAGGCCTTGCAGGCCGCGCGAGATTGGCTCGAAGCCCAAAGTATCGAAGTGGAATAGCAGGCGCCGCACCTGCTCGAATGGCGGGTTGAGGCGCTTGCCGTCCGTCGTGGCAAGCGCCTCGTCCCTTGGCGATCAGAACTTCACGCGGCCCTCGATGCCGAAAGTGCGCGGGTTGAGCACTGCCTGCCGGTAATAGCGCAGCAGGATACCGTCATTGTAGCCGGTCTGCGACAAGTCGTTGGCGGTCGACACGACCGCATATTTGTCGAAGATGTTGTTCGCGAACAGGCTTAGGCTGTACGTTTCGGTATCGTAGGTAAGCGACGCGCGGTGGACCGTGTAGCCTGGGATGAGCGTGCCAGAGGCGCGATCCCATCCCAGCCGCGACGCCACATTGCCGCGATAGGTTGCGGTCCAGTTGGCGGCCAGCTCGCCGGCCAGGAACGGCGTGGTGTAAGTCGCCCCAAGGCTGCCCGAGTGTTTGGCCGAGCCCGGCAGGCGATCACCATCGAGCGCATCGAGCTTGATCGGTGCGCTTGGATAGGTTCCCGCCGGGCTGTTGACGGAGATGATGCCCGGAACGTCCTCGGTCAGCTTGGCGTCGACATAGGAATAGGTCCCCTGGATCGTCAGTTCCGGGACCGGCCTGATCTGGAACGCGGTTTCGAAACCCTTCGACTCCGCCTTGCCGCCATTTATGGTGATACCGGTAACGCCGTAAGTGGTGGCAGAGGCGACCTGGATACCGTCCCACTTGATCTGGAAGACGTTGAAGCTCAGCGACAGCGCCCGGTCGAACAGCTGCATGCGGGTGCCGAGTTCGAAGTTCTTGGTCGTGTCCGGACCATACTGGATCTCGTTCGGCAGGGCGCAGATGATCTGCGGGCCATTATACTGGGTGGGATCGGCCGGGATCCCGTCGGGGCAGGGGGCAACGCGGTTCGGGCCGCCGATGCGATAGCCCTTCGAGTAGGTGGCGTAGACCATCAGGTCCGGCGTGACGTCGTAAGAGGTATTGAACTTCCAAACCCAGCCGTCCTGTCCGCCCTGGCCGCCGTTTGCAGGCAGGTCATAGGGGCTGAGCGGATCGCCGAGCATGGGCAGCGCCGCGGCACCGGCGATCTCCGAAGTATAGTCGAAATAGCGTGCGCCGCCGGTCACCTGCCATTCGGGCGTGACCTGGAACGTGCCTTCGCCGAAGATCGCCTTCTCTTCGACCTTCGAGGTTATGTAGCTGACATATTCCAGATATTCCGGATTGCCGACCGGGTCGCCCCAGGGGTGATTGGGCAGCATTTCGGCGTAGTCGCTCTGGAACTTGTTCTCGTTGTAGAAGCCGCCAAGCACCCAGCTGAACGGGCCGCCGTGGCGCGAGACGAAACGGATCTCCGCATTCTTCTGCTTGCGCAGCGTTTCGGATTCAGTGAAGCCGGCAAAGGCCGGGTAGAGCTCGTAGCCATAATCGAGATCGAGCAGCAGGTCGGTGACGTCCGAGCTGCCGCTGAAATAGGTCTCGGTGTAGGCGCCGGTCGCGACGAGGTCTACGATGTCGGCGATGTTGGCATTGAGTTCCGCGCTGACGAGATGCGCGTGGCGATCGACCGGCTCGACGAAGCGGCTGGCATTCTCGTAATTGCCGGTCCCGAAGACCCCGTTGCTGTTCGAACTCGCACCGCCCGTCTCAGTCTGCTGGTAGGCATAGGTGAGGATCAGCTTCAGGTCCTCGGTGGTCTGGAACAGCAGCTGGTTGCGCGTCGTGAAGGTCCGCTCGAAGTTAAGATCTTCCTCTTTGAAAAGGTTGGCGTCATAGCCTGCCTCCGAGATCGTATCGGTGTTCGGACCGTCGGGCTGCGGCAATGAGATGCCCGGCTCCTGCACCAGCAGCGGATAATCGATGAATCCGGGATCGAAGTAGTAGCCCGTGGCCGAGCGGAACGCGATGTGGTCCAGCACGATCGGGATATTGATCATGCCGTCGGCCTGGTAGCCGAGATCGGCGCTGTGGTCCTTGGCGTAGAAACGGCCGTGCGCCTCGCCTTCGAAGTCGCTCACATTGGGGCGGTTCGGGATGTAGCGGATCGCGCCCGCCAGCGTGCCCAGACCATAGAGCGTGCCCTGCGGCCCGAGCAGCGTCTCGACGCGCTGAAGGTCGATCAGCTTGAAATCGTAATAGAGCGGAACCTCGCCGAGATAGATGCCCATCGCGTCGTCGTAAGTGGCGCCGCCGGCACCCACTTCGGAAGCGCTGAGCCCGCGCATCACGATCGTGCCGGCCGATCGGGGGCCGGTGTCCGAAATGGTCAGGCCGGGAGTGAAGTCGGCAATGTCGCGCAGGTCGTCGATCCTCTGATCTTCGAGCTGTTCCGCGCCGAGTGCCGAAATATTGATCGGCGTGTCCATCAGCGTGGTGCTGCGGCGCGTGCCGGTGACGATGATCGCGTCGCCATAGGTAGCCTGCGGCGCCGTCTCCGCATCGGTCGCCTCCTGGGCCGAGGCCTGCGTCACCAAAGCTCCGCTTGTGAACATGGTCGCCGAAAGAAGGCCCAATCGTAATTTCGCGCAGTAAGTCATGTCTTACCCCCTGTTTGGGTTACAGCTTCCCCGTGCCCTGGCGCATGCCAGAACAGGATTTGCCTTTGATTTTAGGATCTTGCGTTACGCCAGCCGCCGCTTTTCGGCTTATTGACTGGCCCGCTTGCTACTCGACTTATCCAAGCCGTCGAGGTGTGCGATCCGATGTTTCTCCTGCGGTCCGCCTTAAGGTCAGCTCGGCACGGGTGCCGATTTGCTCCGTCTTGCCTTGATCCTGTCGATCACAGGCTGGAACGGGAACATGAATTGCTCGTAGATCGACAGCCGCTTGCGTTCGTCCTGGCCGACGATCGCCGATTCACCCTCGCGATAGGTGCCGAAGATGCGGTCGATGACGATCAGCGAGTTGCCGTAGTTGCAGCGCGTATCTTCATAGCTGAGTGCAGTATGATGCAGACTGTGATGCCGGATCGTCGTGAAGAAGAACGAATAGAACGGTGGCGGGTCGGAGCGCACATTGGCGTGCGCGAAGCCTGAAATCACGCCGCCCATGCTGATCGCACAGAACACCGCGGCCAGGTCAAAATCGAACAGCGCCACTATGCCGAGGCTGATCAGGAACAGCTCTATCGGATTGCCTACGAATCCCTTCAGCGCGTTCAGCTGGGTGATGTGGTGATGCGGTGCATGGGTCAGCCACAGCGGGTACCAGTTATGCATCAAGCGATGCATCCAGTACTGGCCGAACTCGAACAGGAAGATCGCCATCACGGCCTGCACCACAAACGGCAGCTGCGAGAGCCACGGCGTGGCGATCCCTAGCGACTCCTTGATCCAGAGCAGGTTCCCTTCGACCAGATTGGTCGAAAGCCATGAAATCGCCGTATAGCTGAGGACCACATAGAACACGTCGGTGGCGAATTCGCGCCGGTTCAGGCGCCAGCCCTCGTGCCGCTCGAAAAACCATTCGAGGCCCTGGATCCAGGCCAGGATGGCGACTCCCATAAACACGAGCGTCCAGGGATATTCGACCACGGCATCGGGAGCGAGGCCCCAGAACAGCACGACGGCGGCGAGTGTCGCAGGCGGTATCAGGTTGATGAGTGTGGTCCGGATGCCGCTCCGGCCCTGCTCGCTGGCGCCGTCC
>DASWIR010000401.1:0-7332 GCA_036397575.1 Alteraurantiacibacter sp.
TCAGGAACACCGCCACGGCTTGCCGGTTGCAGAGGATATGAGATGTGTATCCGTATCCGGATGCGACGTGGAGGAGCGTGAGATGCCTTATATCAGCACAAGCAGGATCAAATATATCGCCTTGGCCGGGGCTGCCGCGACGGCCCTGTCGGCTTGCACGACAATTCCCGGCGCCAACGTAGCGCCGGGAGCACCGATTACCCAGGAGGAAGCGGCGCTGGGTGCGGAATATCACCCGCAATTCATGGCCGAGTTCGGCGGCGCGGTTCAGGGCCCTGCTGCCGACTATGTCCGCCAAGTGGGACAGAATATTGCGGTCCAGTCCGGCCTGTCCAACGCTCGCGGCGCATTCACCGTCACTTTCCTCAACAGTCCGGTTCCCAACGCGTTCGCGGTGCCCGGCGGCTACGTCTATTCGACGCGCGGACTGGCCGCTCTGATGAATAACGAGGCTGAACTGGCCGGCGTCCTCGGTCACGAAGTCGGCCATGTCGCCGCGCGTCATTCCGCACAGCGCCAGCAGACCGCGCAGCGCAATCAGCTGCTCGGCGTTCTGGGTACGGTCCTGTCGGGCGTGCTGCTCGGCAATTCGGAACTGGGCCGGCTGGGGCAGCAGGTTTCCTCCACCGTGCCTCAGCTTGCGACGCTGAGCTACTCTCGCGGGCAGGAAACGCAGGCGGATCAACTGGGCATCCAGTATCTAAGGTCTGCCGGTTACGATCCAAAGGCGATGGCGGGCGTGCTGGCGAGCCTTGCCGCCCAGAATTCGCTCGACGCGCAATTGCAGGGCCGCGATGCGCGGATGCCCGAATGGGCCTCGACGCACCCCGACCCGGCGAGTCGCGTGCAAGCAGCCCTGCAGACTGCTGGCGCCAACAGCACCGGCATTACCAATCGCGATACGTTCCTCGCCCGGATCGATGGCCTGATGTATGGCGACGATCCGGCGCAGGGGATGATCGAGGGGCGGCAATTCATTCACCCCGTGTTCCGCCTGTCCTTCACCGCGCCGGACGGCTTCTTCATGATCAACGGCACGCGTGCGGTTTCGATCAATGGAGATGGAGGCCGCGCGCAGCTCTCGACCGCGCCATATAACGGCAATCTGCAGACTTATGTCCGCCAGATATTCCAACAGATCGGCGGAGAGCAGCAACAGCTGGCGCCGCAGAGTCTGGAGAACGACAATGTGAACGGAATTCGCGCCGCCTATGGCATGGCGCGCGTCAATACGGGGCAGAGCCAGGTGGATGTTGTGGTTTACGCCTACGAATTTTCAAGCAGCCAGGCGTTTCACTTTGCCGCAATTACCCCGGCAGGCCGCGCGAATGTGTTCAACCCGATGTTCCAGTCGATGCGGCGGATCAGCGCGAGCGAGGCTTCGGCGGTTACGCCCCGGCGGATCGATGTGGTGACGGTGCAGCGCGGCGATACCGTGCAATCGCTCGCCCGGCGGATGGCCTTTGCCGACGCGCAGGAGGCTCGGTTCCGCGTTCTCAATGGGTTGCGTGCCAGTGACACGTTGACCACCGGCCAGAAGGTCAAGATCGTGATCCGTACGTCGAACTGACCGACGCAAAAGAAAGGGGCGGCAGGTTTCCCTGCCGCCCCTCGCTGTTCTTGGACGAACGTGCTGGCTCTATTAGGAAGCCGCGTTCGCAGTGTCGAGCTCGGTGCTCACCTTGCTGAACGTGTTGCTCAGCGAGTTGCCGAGGTTGCCCATGGCAACGATCGCAGCAACGGCGATCAGCGCGGCGATCAGGCCGTATTCGATGGCGGTGGCGCCAGCTTCGTCACGAAGCAGGTTCTGGAAGATCTTCATAGTCAGTCTCCTGGTTCAGTCTTCGGTACCCGGCTTGACCCCCTGTTGCAGACGATCAAGCGTGGATGGACGATTAGGATGCAAATATTGATAAAATCCTAAGCGCCCGGCTTCATCACTGAGGTGACTTTGGTGGTCACCTTAGCCCAGAGCCCTTCGCTTGCGTTTCCGAAGGTATTCATGGAAGCGACGAGTGCGATGACGATCAGCGATACGATCAGGCCATATTCGACCGCAGTCGCGCCTGTCTCATCTTCGCTGAACTTCCTCATCAATTCTTGAATACGCATTCTAACCCCCGTTGATGCGAACTCTGTGCTTTTTGAAATCGCAGAAACTTCCTAACGAAAAGTTTCCAAGAGGAATGAAAGTGGAAATGAATTCGACAGTCGCGCTTGTGGTGGCCGCCGCGATCCGGGACGGGGCTGGCAGGTTGTTGCTGCAGCAACGGCCGGAAGGGAAACGCCATGCGGGCATGTGGGAATTTCCCGGCGGTAAGGCTGAAGCACATGAGAAGCCACGGCTTTCTCTCGTGAGGGAGGTCGAGGAAGAACTCGCCATAGTGCTCGATCCAGCGGCGCTAGAGCCCGCCGGCTTTGCCGAAGAGCCGCCAAGCGCCTCCCATCCTGCTATTGTCATGCTTCTTTACATCGCCGATCACCGGGCCGGGGCCTGGCAGGGCGAAGTCCAACCGCTCGAAGGGCAGGCATGGGGATGGTTCACGCGGGAAGAGGCGACAGGTCTCGATCTGCCGCCTATGGACCGGGCGCTGTTGGCTGGTTTGGCCAAAGAGCCGTGAGTCCCTGCGCAGGCAGGGACCTCATGCTACAAGCGAAGTGCCAGACGGCCCGAGATCCCTGCCCGCGCAGGGACTCACAGTTTGGGAAGGGGCGCTCCGCTATTGCCAAGGCCCGTCCGCCTGCCTATGTGCGCCGCTCCAAAGCGCGCCCGTAGCTCAGCTGGATAGAGCACCAGACTACGAATCTGGGGGCCGGAGGTTCGAATCCTTCCGGGCGCGCCATTGCTTCTTTTCACATCGCCGGCGCAATTGCTCCCTGCAACCTTGCAGCGGAGGCGGCTTGGCCGTATCCTTGTGTCAAAGACGCATCACCCATCCGGACGGAGATACCCATGACCTTTTCGGTCTCGATCAACGGCGAGGAACGCGAGCTCGACGTTCCCGAAGACATGCCCCTGCTGTGGGCGCTGCGCAACGAGCTTGGTATGGTCGGCACCAAGTTCGGCTGCGGTGTCGGCCTGTGCGGCGCCTGCACGGTGCATGTGGACGGCGTGGCGACGCGGTCCTGCTCGCTGCCGGTCGGCGCGATCGGCGAGGCCAAGGTCAGCACTGTGGAAACGCTCGACCAGTCCGAAATCGGCCGCGCACTGCAGGAAGCGTGGCTGGAAGAGGACGTGATGCAATGCGGATATTGCCAGGCGGGGCAGCTGATGACCGCCAGCGCGCTGCTCGCACGCAATCCGGCGCCGGACGAAAAGCAGATCGATTCGGCGATGAACGGCAATATTTGTCGATGCGCCTGCTACGGCCGCATCAAGAAGGCGGTCACTATCGCCGCAGCCAGAACGAATGGAACGGCTAATGCCTGAGACAGCGACCATGGAGATTTCCCGCCGTTCCCTGCTGAAGGTGGGTGCGCTTGCCGGGGGCGGACTTGCGCTCACGGCCACCATCCCGCTCGCTGCCAATGCCGCGGCCGGCACGGGTGAAGAGGCTTCGCTCAACGCCTTCATCACCATCACGCCCGATAATGTCATCACGATCGTCGGCAAGAATCCGGAGATCGGCCAGGGCATCAAGACGATGCTGCCGATGCTGATCGCCGATGAGCTCGATGCCGACTGGGCACAGGTGCGGATTGTGCAGGGCGATACCGATGCCGCGAAATATGGGCTGCAGCTCGCCGGCGGCAGCTTTGCCACGCCGATGAACTGGATGCCGATGCGCCAGGTGGGTGCGGGCGGGCGGCAGATGTTGATCGAGGCCGCTGCCCGGCGCTGGAATGTCGACAGCGCCACGCTGACGACGAAGCTCGGGACCGTCACGGATCCGGCCAGCGGCAAGTCGGCGACCTATGGCGAACTGGCCAGCGAAGCGGCGGAAATCGCCGTGCCCGACCTTACCAAGGTCCCGCTCAAGGATCCGAAGGATTTCAATATTATCGGCCGCGCGATTGGCGGGATCGACAGCCCAAAAATCGTGAAGGGCGAGCCGATCTTCGGCGTCGACACCCAGCTTCCGGGCATGGTCTATGCGGCGTTCGAGCGCCCGCACGTATTCGGCTCGCGGCTCAAATCGGCCAACCTCGATGCGGTAAAGTCCGCGCCGGGCGTGATCGATGCCTTCGTCATCGAGGGCGGCGACAATCCGGCGACACTGACCGACGGCGTCGCGATCATTTCGAAGAACTGGTGGCTGGCCAACAAGGCGCGCGAACAGCTGCAGGTCGAATGGGACACGGGCGAATGGGCCGCCCATTCGAGCGAAGGCTACGATTCGGCCGCGCGCAAGCACATGGCCGATGGAAAGCCGCAGGAAGAGATCGTTGCAACCGGCGATGTCGATGCTGCGCTGGCCTCGGCGGCCAAGGTGCTCGACGCCGAATATGCCTATCCCTTCCTGTCGCACGCGCCGATGGAGCCGCAAAACTGTACGGCGCTGATGCACGAAGACGGGACCATGGAAATGTGGGCGCCCTCGCAGACGCCGCAAGGCGGACAGGGGGAAGTGGCGCAGCTGCTCGGCGTGACACCGGACAAGGTGATCGTCCACATCACCCGCATGGGCGGCGGCTTCGGACGGCGGCTGACAAATGATTACATGAGCCAGGCCGCGGCCATTGCCCGCAAGATGCCAGGCACGCCAGTCCAGCTGATCTGGAGCCGCGAGGACGATGTCCGGACGGACTTTTACCGGCCGGCGGGCTGGCACCGGCTGCGCGCGGCGCTCGACGAAAACGGCAAGCTGGTCGGTTATGACGACCACTTCGTGACTTTCGATCTGCCTGGCGCCGGGCAGTTCAATCCGGCGGCGATGGGCGCGGACGAGTTCCCCGCCAAATTCGTGCCGAACCTGCGCTATGCGCAGACCAAGATGCCGACGCGCGTGCCCATGGGTGCGCTTCGGGCTCCGCGCTCCAACGCGCTGGGCTTTGTCCATCAGAGCTTCCTCGACGAGGTCGCTCTGGCATCGGGCAAGGACTTGCCGACGCTGCTGCTCGAACTGGTCGAAGGAGCGGAAGCGGAGCCCGATGTTCAGGGATTCGTCGGGCCTCAGCGCGGGTTCGACCCCGCGCGTCTTCGGGCGGTGGTGAACAAAGCGGTCGAAATGTCGCCCTGGGGCAGCACCGGCCTACCGGCGGGCCATGGGCTCGGCTTCGGTTATTATTACAGCCATCAGGGCTATTTCGCCGAGGTGGTCGAGGCCAGCGTATCCGATCGCGGCCAGGTGCAGGTGCATAATGTGTGGGTCGCGGGCGATGTCGGCGCACATATTATCAATCCGCACGGTGCGCTGAACCAGGTCGAGGGTTCGATCATCGACGGGATCGGCCAGGTGACTGCGCTTGCGATCAAGATCGAGGACGGCGCGGCGGCCCAGTCCAACTTCCACGATTACCCACTGCCGCGCATGCCGATGGTGCCGCAAATCCATGTCGAATTCGTCAAGTCGGACAATCCGCCGACCGGGCTCGGCGAACCGGCGCTGCCGCCGGTGGTCCCGGCGCTGGCCAATGCGGTCTTTGCGGCTACCGGCAAGCGGGTGCGCAGCCTGCCGATAGACCGGTCGCTGTTCGCCTGAGGCGCGGAACTAGGTTCGTCACGGAGGGTTCCTTTCCACAAATCCCAAAGTGGAAAGGAACCCCTCTGTGTCCGCACATGAAGATATTTTCGCCCGTCTTAAGGAAGATCATGACAAGCATCGCGACCTGCTCGCGCAGATCGCCGAAACCCACGGCGAGAGCGAGGAGCGCGCGGAGCTGTTCGAGCAGCTGACGCTTGAACTGAAGGGTCATGCGGCGGCGGAAGAGCAGGCGCTCTATTCAACGATGATGCGCAAACCGCCGACAACGGAGGAGACGCGTCACTCGGTGGCCGAGCATCACGAGATCGAAGTCGCGCTGAACGATCTTGCCGCCACCGAGATGGCGTCGGGCGCGTGGCTGACCAAGTTCAAGCAGCTGCGCCACGATTACCTCCATCATATAGACGAGGAGGAGGACGAGCATTTCCCCGACTTCGCGAAGCAACTGACCGAGGAAGACAGGGAGTATATCCGCGCTGTCTTCGACCGGCGCAAGCGGGCGGAAAAGGCCGATGCCAAGGTGACGCCGGAAAAGGAATCGGAAGCCAAGGAGTAATCCTGGCGCGGATACCAGTTGCCAGTGCCAGCATCATCGGTGGTCATTCTATCCGCCCGAACTCGATAGGCTGAAGAAGCCATTGCCGAAAACTCGCTGCTCGATCCCAGAAACCGACCCGATCTTCGAGCTCATGTGCTCCCGCCGTGGCCTTTTTTTTCGAGGCAGCCTATTGCACCGCGCGAAGCAGCGATTCCGCAGGAAACGGGGTACAGAATGAGCAGCCTGGTCGGTCCCGATGAAGACGATCCGCGCGGCAAGCCGCCAGTGCCGGATGAGGTACGGGAGGCAATCACCACATTGATCCGCTGGGCGGGCGACGATCCTTCGCGCGAGGGTCTTCGCGATACGCCCGAGCGGGTAGCCCGCGCATGGAAGGAATATTGCGTCGGTTACGGCGAAGACCCGGCGCGGCACCTCAGCCGGGTGTTCGAGGAAGTCGGCGGCTACGACGAGATCGTGCTGCTCAAGGACATCCCGTTCCAGTCGCATTGCGAGCACCACATGGCGCCGATCATCGGCAAGGCGGCGATCGCCTACCTGCCAAGGAGGCGCGTGGTCGGCATATCGAAGCTCGCCCGCGTATTGCATGGCTATGCGCGGCGGCTGCAGATCCAGGAAAGGCTGACTGCGGAAGTCGCGCAATGCATCTGGGACCACCTCGAACCGCGCGGGGTTGCGGTGATAATCGACGCCAGCCACAGCTGCATGACTGCCCGCGGCGTACGCACACCGGGCGTTTCCATGGTCACGAGCCAGGTAATGGGCACGTTCCGCGAAGATCATCGCAGCCGCGAGGAAGTGCTCAAGCTGATGGGCTACTAGCAAAAGGCCCGCCATCGAGGCGGGCCTGGCGCATAGGTTTATAGCCTTGAAGTGTCAGAGTTGCCCCAGCATATGCTCCGCGCTCGAGACGCGGAAATCGCCCGGCGCTTCGACATTGATCTGTTCGACCACGCCGTCATTCACGACCATGGAAAAGCGCTGGCCGCGCTTGCCCATGCCGAAGCCCGATCCGTCCATGGTCAGGCCCAGCGCTTCGGCGAGTTCGCCATTGCCGTCGGCCAGCATGGTGATGTCGGACGAGCCCGCATCCTTGTTCCAGGCGCCCAATACGAAGGCGTCGTTGAC
>DASWIR010000402.1:0-2821 GCA_036397575.1 Alteraurantiacibacter sp.
CTGCCTTACTGCCGGAGTGATGACGCAGGCGGCCAATATCGAGCGGTTCCAGAAACTGTCCGACCTCGTCCATTCGGCGATGGTGTAGGGATGGACGCGCTGATTTCCCCTTCTTCGTCATTGCGACCCCGGCCTTGGGCCGGGGGAAGCAATCCAGCGCGTTTCGCGAGCCGGCCCTGGATTGCCGCGGCGGCTGCGCCGCCTCGCAATGACGATTGTGAAAAAGGAATGCCATGAGCGACGCTGACATCATCGCCATCGGATCGGGGCATAACGGCCTCGTCGCCGCGGCCTATCTCGCGGCGGCGGGGAAGAAGGTCCTCGTCCTCGAACGCAATGAATGGTTCGGCGGCGGGGTCGTCACCCGCGAGCTGACCGAACCGGGTTTTGCCCACGACCAGCATTCGATGAGCCACATCTTCATCCAGGGCAATCCGCTGCTGCTGAACGACGAGTTGGGGCTGAAGCGCAAATACGGCCTGCAATATATCTTCCCCGAAGTGCCGATGATGAGCCTGTGGGAGGACGGCACCTCGCTGCCGCTAAACCGCGATCCGGCGAAATCGGCCGAAGCAATCCGCCGCTTCAGCGTGAAGGATGCCGAGACCTTCCTCGAAATGAGCCGCCAGGCCGCCGAATGGCTGCCGATGATCCAGGCCGGGCTCTACTCGCCGCCCATGCCGCTGGGCGCGCAGACTGCGATGATGGACCAGAGCGCCGAGGGCCGCGAGATCATGCGCACCATGGGCGTTTCGACCTTCGACCTGATGGAAGAGCTGTTCGAGCATGAGAAGGTCCGGGCCCATTTCGGCCGCGTGGCGGGCGAGAACCTCGTCAGCCCGGACGAGAAGGCGACCGGGATCGGCGCTTATGTGTTCCTCGGCTTCCTCGAGAAATTCGGCTTCGGCGTGCCGGTCGGGGGTTCGGGCAGCCTCACCGATGCGCTGATCGCCTGCATCGAGGATCATGGCGGCGCGGTGCGTGCGGGTGCCGAAGTGCGCGAGGTGGTCACCGACGGCATGCGGGCTACCGGCGTGGTGCTCGATAATGGCGAGCGCCTGTCCTGCTCCGGCGGGATCATTGGCGCAATCCACCCGCATCTGCTGCCCGAGATGGTCCCCTCGCTCCCCGCCAATGTCGCCAGGAATGCGCTCCGCACCCATATCACCGACGCGGCCTGTTTCACCGTGCATGCCGCGCTCGATACGCCGCTGAAGTTCAAGGCGGGCGACGTGTCGGCGGTGATGTACGAGCTGATGCCTGCCCGCTACGAGGATATGCGCCGCGCCTTCGACGAGCTGCGCTACGGCAATTTCTCGCCCACTCCGCTGGTCGGGGTCGGCCAGCTGACCCAGCACGATCCCAGCCGCGCGCCCGATGGCAAGGCGATCTTCCACGCCTGGGACTACGTTCCCTACAACCGCAAGGACGGGCGCAGCTGGGACGAGGCGAAGGGCGAATTCGCGGAAACAATCATCGCGCGCATGGGCGATTTTTGTGAAAATGTCCCCGAGGCGATCATCTCCTACCATTGCGACTCGCCCGTCGACATGGAGCGCACCTCGCCCAGCTTCCTGCGCGGCGATCTCCACGGCATCGCCACCACCACCTACCAGTCGGGCTCGCACCGCCCGACGCCCGAGCTCGGGCAATACCGCGTGCCGGGGGTCGAAGGGCTCTACCTCGTCGGCCCGTTCCAGCATCCGGGCGGCGGCGTGTTCGGCGCCGGCCGCGCCACCGCGCAGGTAATGGCGGAGGATCTAGGGATCGATTTCGATGAGATTGCGGTGGCATGATGAGCAGCCCTGCCCTCATCGTTATGCTGAACTTGTTTCAGCATCCATCGTGCCTCCCGGACCGGCCGGTCCAGGCGGAGAAATGGACCCTGAAACAAGTTCAGGGTGACGAGAATGGGGAGGTTGGCCCGTGAAAATCTACTCCGCCGACAAATCGGAACTGATGCAGGTCACCAGGATCGAGCGGAAGGGCAACGATCTCGTCCTCAAGGGCAAGGTCTATGGCACCATGCCGATGAGCGCGACGCTGACACCCGAGGAAGCGCGCGCGGCGCTGAAGCTGCTCAGTCCGCGCCTGATCCTGTTTCTGCTGACGTTGCCATTCCGGAAATCGAAGTGACATTGCCTTTCTCGTCATTGCGAGGCGCCGCAGGCGCCGCGGCAATCCAGAGCCGGCTCGATTGACGCCCTGGATCGCTTCGTCGCTGCGCTCCTCGCAATGACGGTTATTGGGAGACAAATTTCATGACCAAACGCCACGAAGGAAAGTCCATGCTGGTCACCGGCGCCGCCGGGGCGATCGGTTTCGCGACCTGTGAGATCCTCGCCCGGGAAGGCGCTCGGGTGATGCTGGTCGATATCGACGAAGCCGGTCTGGCGAAACGCGTCCAGCAGCTGAAGGACGCCGGCCACGACGCGGCCGGCCATATCGCCGATTGCGCGGATGAAGCGCAGACGAAGACCTATGCCGAGGCAGCGCTGGCCGCATTCGGGAAGGTCGACGGGTTCTTCAACAATGCCGGGATCGAAGGCACGCTCGCGCCTACACATGAATATCCTGTCGACGAATTCGACAAGGTGCTGCGCGTCAATCTGCGCGGCATGTTCCTCGGTCTGCGCTATGTGCTTCCGGAAATGGTCCGCCGCGGATCCGGCGCGGTGGTCAACACGGCCAGCATCGGGTCGGAGCGCGGCCTGGCGGGCGCCTGCGCCTACAATGCCGCCAAGCACGGCGCGGTGGGCCTCACGCGCACGGCGGCGAGCGAGGTCGCGCAGAAGGGCGTGCGGGTGAACTGCGTGATGCC
>DASWIR010000403.1:0-4453 GCA_036397575.1 Alteraurantiacibacter sp.
TTGTAGTGCTGGCTCGAATGGTGGTTCACATGGCTCGCCCAGAACCAGCGCACGCGGTGGGCGAGGCGATGAAACCAGTAATAGGCGAGATCGTCGAGTACGAAACAAAGGATCCAGGCCCACCATTGCCAGCCGATCTCGAATAGCCGGTACTGGTGGATCCACACCAGCATCGCCAGAACCGCGCCGGCCGCGATAGCGCCCGTCACCGTGCTGCCGAGCCCGAAGGCTAGGCTGAGGGCCGTGTCTTTCGGCTCATAGGCATGGCGCGCGCGGGCGCGAGACCACAGCATTTCCGCCAGGACTAGCAGGACAAAGGCTGGAATGGCCCAGGCAACGGGATCGAAATCGGGCATATCCTTATCCTATCCCCTCGATGCGCCTGCACCAAGCCTGAGCCTCGGCGCCAAGGTCGAGCGTGATAGGACGCAGCCGCCGTTCGCCGGTGGAGACGGTCAAGCGCTCGCCGTTCAGCCGTGCTGTCGCTTCCTGTCCGAGCATTCGTGCAGCGAAATGGATGCCATGCGGCGCAAGCAACATGATGCGCCCCGCCGCATCGCGCAACAGGGCGCCGCGGCCATCGGCATCGAGCGCGATTTCTGCCGGCTCGAAACCGCAAACCGCATTGTCGGCCAGTTCGCGCGCTTCGTCCGCGTTGGAGATCCGCGCTGTTCCGCCGAGCCCGAGCCACCACGCGATGGCGACTAGCGCGGCAATCGCCGTTAGCGAGCCGAGGAACTGGAAAAGCTCACCCGGCATTGTGCCGTCTTCAGCCTTTGGCGCGGGCGACGAGCATGTCCATCAGCGGGCGCACGGGGGACACATCATAGCCTGCCTTGGCGGCAGTGGCGGCCACTTCGCCAGGATCGTGCCCGGCTTTGGCCTGGGCCAGAGACCATAGTAACGTGGAGCGGGTTCCGGTGCGGCAATAGGCCAGAACGGTGCCATCTGCTTCCGCGAGAATTTCGGCCATGGCGTCGATCTGTGCCTCGCTGAAGCCGGCATGAGTGACCGGAATGGCGTGATATCCGATACCTGCTTCCCGGGCTGCGGCCGCGATCTCAGCTCCCGGTGTCTGGTCCTCGGATTCACCTTCGGGCCGGTTGTTGACGATCATCGTTACTCCCAGCGCTCGCGCTTCGGCCACATCGGTTGGCACGACCTGCGGGCTGGCCAGCATCGTGTCCGTCAGGTGCCGAAAACCGCTCATGTCGTTGCGCCCGATCCAGCCTGCACTTTCGCGCGGCGATTTCGTTTGACGATATTGAGCGTTTCAACCCCGACCGAGAAGCCCATCGCCGCATAAATATAGCCCTTGGGCACATGGAAGCCGAACCCGTCTGCGATCAATACCAGTCCGATCATCACCAGGAAGGCCAGCGCAAGCATCACCAGCGTCGGGTTGCGATCGATGAACTTCGCCAGCGGGTCGGCTGCCACCAGCATGATCCCGACGGTGATAGTCACTGCCGCGACCATGATCGGGATGTGGTCGGTCATGCCCACCGCGGTAAGGATCGAATCCACACTGAACACCATGTCGAGAGCGATGATCTGGATGATCGCGCTGCCGAAAGTCAGCGCAGCCGTCCCCCTCGTCTTGTCGAGCAACTCGCCCGAATCCTCCTCAGGATCCATATTGTGGTGAATTTCTTTGGTCGCTTTCCACAAGAGGAACAGCCCACCGGCAAGCAGGATCAGATCGCGCCCTGAAAAAGCCGTCTCGAATGTCGGCTCGCCATAAGGGCCTTCGCTGCCTGTGATGCCCAGGTCGAAGAGCGGGGTTTGCAGCGTCACGATCCAGCCGATCAGCATCAGCAGCCCAATCCGCATGACCAGTGCGAGGATTAGCCCGATTCGCCGCGCCCGCTGTTGCTGGTGCTCCGGCAGCCTGTTGGATAGGATCGCGATGAAGATGAGATTGTCGATACCAAGCACGACCTCGAGCACGACCAGCGTGATCAGCGCTGCCCATGCGGTAGGATCGGAAAGGAGGGCGAATATGTCCACGGCCGGGCTTGTGCCCAAGCGCGCAACTGCTGGCAAGCGGGAGGTGGGCGCATCTTTCTGGCCGATAGTAAAAAAAGTCGCACCGGAAACTCATCTGCGCTATGCAGTTGTCAGAGAGGGTGGATATTCCGCCTGGTGGCCTGCTGCGGTGCGCCCGAGCAGTTGGCTGTTCGGCAGGGCGAAGAGGCAGGGTTTTTCGGGTTCATGGGTTACGATAGAGGGCGCCGGCGGGGACGCGATAAGCGCGATCGTATTGGCGAAGATAGTTTCGATCCGTTCGTGGATAATGGTGCACAGGGCGGCGTGCCGTCCTACCAGCCCAATCGTTTCGAGGACCGCGATCGGTTCGGCGAAGGCCGACCGGGCGGCCAGGACCGCGGCGGTTTCGGCGGTGGTGGCCAGGGCGGCGCGCGTGGCGGAATGCCGATGCAGGTCGTCGGCACCAGCCAAGGCAAGGTGAAGTTCTTCAATACAAACAAAGGCTTCGGCTTCATCCAGCGCGACGATGGCGGGGAGGATGTGTTCGTCCATATCAGCCAGGTGGAACGCGCCGGGCTGGAGGGGTTGGCCGAAGGCCAGGAGCTTGCCTTCAACCTGGTCGATCGCGGCGGCAAGATCTCGGCGGCTGATTTGCAGATTGTCGGGGAGAAGCTGGCCGCACCCGCTAGCGGCGGCCCGCCGCAGCGCGAGTTGACGGGCGAGAAGGCAGTCGGCACGGTCAAGTTCTTCAATGCGATGAAGGGGTTCGGTTTCATCACGCGCGATGATGGCGGGGCTGATGCCTTCGTCCATATCAGCGCCGTGGAACGTTCCGGCCTTCAGGGAATCAACGAAGGCGACCGATTCGAATTCGATCTCGAAGTTGACCGACGAGGAAAATATTCCGCCGTCAATCTCGTGCCCGTGGAGGGCTGATCAGGTCATCGGCGCCCGGCCGTTTGACCGGGCCCATCCAAGAATCTAAAGGCACGGCAATGGCGGCCCGTTTCGGGTCGCCTTTTGTCGTTTCCGCCGGAAGGACATTCCTAGCCATGTCTATTGCCCCTCTCATGCCCGTCTATCCCCGGTGCGACGTCCGGCCCGTGCGCGGCGAACATTGCCACCTGATCAGTGAAGACGGCACACGCTATCTCGATTTCGCCGCGGGCATTGCGGTGAACCTGCTTGGCCACAGCCATGAAGGTCTGATCGGTGCGATCCAGCACCAGGCCGCTACCCTGATGCATGTCTCCAATCTCTATGGCAGCCCGCAAGGCGAGGCGCTGGCGCAGCGCCTGGTCGACCTTACCTTTGCCGACACAGTGTTTTTCACCAATTCGGGCGCCGAAGCGGTGGAATGCGCAATCAAGACCGCGCGCGCCTATCATCAACATGTCGGCAATGACGAGAAGTACGAGCTGATCACTTTCAACAATGCCTTCCACGGCCGCACGATGGCGACGATCAGCGCGTCCAGCCAGGAGAAGATGCACAAGGGTTTCCTGCCGCTGCTCCCCGGCTTCAAATATGTAGAGTTCGACGATTTGGAAGGCGCGAAGGCAGCGATCGGGCCGAATACGGCAGGCTTCCTGGTCGAGCCGATCCAGGGTGAAGGCGGCATTCGTGTCGCAAGCGAGGAATTCCTGCAGGGTCTGCGCGCGCTGGCCGACGAGCACGACCTAATCCTCGCGCTCGATGAAGTGCAGACCGGAGTGGCGCGGACGGGCACACTCTATGCCTATGAGCAATATGGCATCGAGCCCGACGTGATGGCGACGGCCAAAGGAATCGGCGGCGGTTTCCCGCTGGGCGCATGTTTGGCTACGGAAAAGGCTGCTCGGGGCATGGGGATCGGCTCGCATGGCTCGACCTATGGCGGCAACCCCCTGGCCATGGCGGCCGGCACGGCGGTGCTCGAAGTCGTGGCGAATGAGGAGTTCCTCACCGAAGTGCGCGAGAAGGGGGACCGGCTGCGCAGCCGGCTCGAACAGTTCATCGGCAACTATCCCGAACTCTTCGAAGGCGTGCGGGGCAAAGGGCTGCTGATCGGCCTCAGGATGAAAGTCGAGCCGCGACCGTTCATGCAGCACCTGCGCGACAACCACCAGTTGCTGACTGTGGCGGCGGGCGATCAGACGCTGCGGATCCTGCCGCCGCTGGTGATCGGCGACGCAGAGATCGACGAATTCTTCGACAAGCTCTCGGCCGGCGCTGCCGATTTCGAAACTCCGGAAACTGCGTGATGGCGGTTCGGCATTTTCTCGACCTGTCCGATGCGGGCGGCGATGCGCTTGCCGCGATGCTGAACGACGCACAGGATCGTAAGGCGGCGCGGTCCGGCTGGACGAAAGCCCGGCCCGATGCGGACCGTCCGCTCGACGGGCATGTGCTGGCGATGATCTTCGAGAAGAATTCGACTCGCACCCGCGTCAGTTTCGATATCGCCATGCGGCAATTGGGCGGA
>DASWIR010000404.1:0-5826 GCA_036397575.1 Alteraurantiacibacter sp.
CCGACCATGGCATTGTCCGCGGTGATGATTTCCTGGCCCGGAATGTCGAGCACCTGCTCCATCACATTGACCTTCTGGCCGACGCGGTCGACGAACGGGATGATCAGGTGCATGCCCGGCTGCGCCGCCAGAGTGAACTTGCCGAGCCGCTCGATCGTATAGACATAACCCTGCTTCACCACGCGCACGCCCATCATGATGAAAACGATCACCACGAACAAAAGCGCGATCAAGAAATAGCCCATCGGCTCTCTCCCCCATTTCAGTCGCGGATATGGTAGCGCGCAGGGGGGCCGGGGCAAGGAAAACCGGAAATGGTGATCAGGCGGAAACTCGGCTTTTGCGAAGCCCGCCATAGGGCTTTCACGCACAAGCCGCCTTGCCATGAATTTGCAACAGCTATGCTATCAAGCCGCAAAGGCTTCCACAAATTGACCTTGTCCGCCCGGAATGCAAAGGCGGCCCGCAACGACCGACTGGAGAGAATGAAGTGACCAAGCACGTCCTCGAACAACTGGCCGAGACCAATCCGGAAGCCGAAATCTGGTGGGATTCGAGCCCGCTGATCTTCCCGAGCTGGAAGGCGGAAACCCTGGCGAAGGCACCGGCGGACAAGCGCGAGGACTGGGAAGCCCAGCTCACCCGGTTCTACGATCAGGTGGCGATCGATGCGGAAGGCACGATGGGCTTTCGCGGGGTCACCACCAATCCGCCGCTTTCGCTGCAGGCGATCAAGCTCGATCCCGAAGGCTGGGCGAAACATATCAGGGAAATCGCGGCCAGCGATCCGGCGATGAATTACGAACAGGTCTACTGGACGCTCTACCTTGAACTGGTGCGCAAGGGCGCCGAGGCGATCCGCCCGGTATTTGACAAGTCCGGCGGCAAATACGGTTTCCTTTCCGGGCAAGTCGATCCGCGCTTCGTGACCGACGGGGACCGGATGCTGGAACAGGGCCTCTCTATCGCCGCGCAGGGTCCCAATGTAATGGTCAAGCTGCCCGGCTCCCAGGAAGGCTACCAGATCCTCGAGGAGCTGACCGCGCGCGGCATTTCCACCAACAACACGACCAGTTTCACCGTCGCCCAATATATGCGCTGCATGTCGGCGGTCAGCGCCGGGCTGCTGCGCGCCAGGGCGGCGGGTATCGACCTCACCAACTGGCGCAGCGTCATCACCCATATGTCTTCGCGGCTCGGCGAGTTGGGCGACTGGAAACGCCAGGCCGAAGCGCGCGGGATCGAACTGAGCCTGCCCGAAATCCGCGATGGCGAGGAAGCGGTGCTCAAGCGCGCCTATCATCACGGAAAGTCGATCGGTCACCCGTCGAAAATGCTGCAATGTTCGATGCGAGTGGAAAAGGACGAGCGCACCGGCAAGACGGTGAGCCGCCATATCCAGGATTTCGGCGGCAGCGACATGGTCTATACCTGCCCGCCGAGCTATATCGCAAAGCTGATGGAAGTGGCCGACGAGCTCGAACCGTTCGATCCGCACGCCATCGACCGCGAGCCGAACAGGGCCAGCATCGAGAAGCTGATGAAGCTGCCGGTGTTCCGCCAGGCTTACGAATTCGACGGCATGACACCCGACCAATTCGCGCATTACGGATCGTTTCAGGCAACCGCAGGTGAATTCGCCGCCGCCACTCGCCAGACGGTGGACTTCGTGCGGATGGTGATGGAGCGTTGAGGCCGCCCGTCCCTCCCTTCACCGCCGAAACAGCCGCGCAGAAGGTCCGTGCTGCGGAGGACGGCTGGAACGGACGTGATCCGGAAAAGGTCGCACTGGCCTATTCGCCCGGCAGCGTCTGGCGCAACCGGTCGGAATTCCTGCAAGGGCGCGACGCCATTGCCGACTTCCTGCGCCGCAAATGGGCGAAGGAGCTGGAATACCGCCTGATCAAGGAGCTCTGGGCCTTTACCGGCGACCGCATCGCTGTGCGTTTCGCCTATGAATGGCATGACGCCGAAGGCAATTGGTGCCGTTCCTACGGCAATGAGAACTGGCAGTTCGATGCAGACGGCCTGATGGAGCGGCGCATCGCCAGCATCAACGACCTGGAGATCGGCGAAGCAGATCGCCTGTTCCGCTGGCCGCAAGGCCCGCGCCCTGCCGACCACCCCGGCCTGTCCGAGCTCGGGCTTTAGCGTTGAGCTTCACCTAACCATACACCGTTCGTGCTGAGGAGCTTTGAAGCCGCAGGCTGAAAAGCGTCTCGAAGCGCCGGCCCTTCGAGACGGACACTCAGCCTTCGGCTTCGTGTCCTCCTCAGGGCGAACGGATGGGGAATTCGAAAATGACCGGCATCTCAACAGGTCAGAGTGTCCGTCCCCATCCGCTTATCGCCATATTTGCCGTATAGATGAGTAATCGTGCGGACATTGCTCGAGACCTTCTGGGAAATCGTCCTGTCGCTGCTCGGCGCGTTGGCGATTGCCGGACTGACCATCCTTGCCGGTGTCATTCTTGCCTGTGCAGCGCTGGCCGGCTGCAGCTGGGTATTTTGGAGGCGCAAATGGCCGTTTTCCCGATCGCGCAAGGATTAGGATCGGACCCAGGCCACTTCGTCAGCTCTTGTCAGAAGCTCACCGCGGCCGTCACCTGCCAGCTGCGCGGATAGATCGGGACAAGCGGACCGCCGGGAGTGGCGTAATAGCCATTGCGGCCGAGCGCGTTGAATATCCGCGCGCGAATGGTCACGGGCGTACCGCCAATCTCGCGGACATGGCGCAGGCCGAGATTGAGGATAGGCACGCCCGCGATCTCGACCGTGCTGGTGCTGTCGCGGCGGCGATCACCTTCGTAGAGCAGGCTGGCATCGAAAGAGAGGGTATCGCTCACGGCGTGCTCGATCCCCGCCGTCGCATTGAAACGCGAAACGCCTGGCGCCACCGGTGTGACGATACCGGCATCCACAAGTGCCCCTTCCTGCCCCGGATCGACCAGATTCGCCCCGAGCAGGATACGCGTGCGCGGGGAAAGCTGACCGGTGAGCGATAATTCCAGCCCGCGATGAAGTACGGTCCCGGTCAGCGCGTAGTCGCCACTCGGAAGCAGGCCATAGGTCGGTTTTTCGATCCGGAATGCGGCCCCGATCAGATTGAGATCCGCGCTGAGACGGTACACTGCTCCCAGTTCGATCTGCTCGGCCTTGACCGGGGGCAGAACTTCGCCGCGGTTGCGCGCCGCGTCCGGCGCGGCACCGCTTTCCTCGAAGCCGCTAACATAGCTGACGAAAAGGCGAAGGCGCGGGGTTGCCGATATTGCCAGCGAAGCGCTGGCCAGCCAGTCCGTTTCCAGCTGCTCGGCTTCGAAACCGTCGAAGCCGATCGCGGTCATCTCGTGCCGGTTGGCGTGAGCTCCCAGCCGCAATTGCACCTGCCCCGGAAGATCGAGGCCATAGGTGAGGCTCAGTAGCCGCTGCCGGACGAGATCGGACGCCCAGCGTCCCTGCGCCGGCGGCATCGCGGAACCGGCGACGGGCATCGGATCGCCGACCGTGAATTGCCCGCCATCGGTCGCCTCCGCCTCGCCTCTTTCGGAACGGGTTTCGCGGCCCCGCGCAGCCACGCCGATCCGGTGCTCGGCCCCGAGGAAGGGGAAGCTCCTGGCAATGCGCGCTTCCCAGATATGGGAACCTGCGCCGGATTCGGGCAATCGAAAGTTCGTGGAGGAAATCCGGCCATCGGGATCGATTCGCAGCAGCGAGAATTCCGTACGGTCCGCCCGGTAGTCCGAACGAATGAAGGAGGCGCCAGCATCCCAATGCCCGCTCTGCCAGTCCGCGATAATGCCTGCATTGATCCCGCGATTGCGGTTCTCGAGCCAATCCGGCGAGTAGCGGCTGCCCCATTCCAGCGGCGGCGGTTCGGCATCTCCTGCGCCGATCACTGCCACTGCGCCTTGATAGCGGCTCGTATTCCAGCCTGCGAAGGCGCGGATGTCCAGTTCCGCCGACGGCCTGATACGTACAATGCCCGCCGCGCCGTAATCCTCGCCCGGTTCCCCGGTGCCGCGACGCTGGGAGGGTAGCGCAAGGCCGTGCAGCAGGATCGCATTGTCTCCGCCCAGCGAGAAATCGCCCTGGAGCGAAATGACCGGGCTTGTCAGGGCGCGCAGCCCAGCTTCGGCATGGATGGTGCCGCTGCCCGTCGCTTCGCGCAGACGATAGGTGATCACGCCGCTCGGCGAAGGCAGTTCCAACCGGGTGGCGCTGATCCCGACGCGGATCGAGGATCCGGAAAGGAGCGATTCCGCAGGACCGGCCGACGGGAAATAATAGGCGCCATCGAGACGAAAGGCGCCGCTGGCGGCCTGCAGGTCGAAGCCGCGGCTCTGATTGGGATTGTAGAGACCGATCCGCTCGATGCCGACTTGCTCTCCGAACGCATCTTCCGCGGCCGCTGTGGCGGTTTCCGCCGTTTCCTCATCCTGGGCCATTGCAGCGTCTGGACGCAGCCCCGCGAGGCCCAATGCGAGAACGGAAGGGATAAATTTCGTCATTTCGCTGCCTTCATCGAAAGGTTCGGCGCAATGCTGCGCAGGAAGGAAGGCGAGGCGAAGCGAGGAGTGATCGGGGGGCGGGTTTCGTGACGAAGGGATGAAATTCGTGGCCGTTGGCGCCGGGCCTGCTGGTATAAGGGCCCAAACTACGGCATCTTCCGGAGGCTGAAATGACGAGTATAGCCATGCGCAGCATCGCACAGCATTCCGTTGGCGAACGCCTTCGCCCTCTATTTCCTTTGCTGCTCTATCCGGCGGCGGCGCTCTATTGTGTGCTCTACGACCTGACGCTGGGGCCCGGAGTGCCGCGTTTCACGGAAATAATCACCTGGGCGGCCCTTTCCCAGACGCCTTGGGTGGTGGCTGCGATCTGGTTCGAACAGTCGGTCAGGCCCGGCGACACAAGAAGGCAGCTGCTTCTGCGCGCGCTGGCGCTCGGCATCGCGGCCTATTTGCTGAGCGGCATCGCCGCGCTGATCCCGGGGGCCGGCATGGAGCGCGCCTTCTTCAGCCGGCTGCCCTTGCTTGCAGCAGCTCTTACGCTGGCGGCGCTCTATCCGCTGAGGCCCCTCCCTGCGAAGTCCCCGAAGCCAGCCGAAACCGGGATGAAGGACATGCCGGTCATGCCGCAGCAGGTCTTCTACGCCAGCGGTGCGGGCAATTACGTCGAACTGCATACGCTGCATGGAACGGCAATCTGGCGCCAAACCATGCGCGATGCCGAAGCGGCACTACGCCCCTCGGGCTTCGTGCGGGTACACCGCTCCTATCTCGTTGCGCGCCACGCGATCCGGCATGTGGCACAATCGCGCAAGGGGCCGATCGAAGTATCGCTGGTCTGCGGCAAGCGCCTGCCGGTCTCCGACCGCTACGCCGCCAATCTGCGTCCGAAACCAGCGCCTCAGTCGGCCCAATAAATCCGCATCGGATTCTCGACGAGAAGCTTTTTCTGAAGCTCCTCGGTCGGCGCAATGCGCGGGATCATGTCGACCAAATGTCCATCGTCCGGCAGCAGATTCTGCTGGTTGGGATGCGGCCAGTCGGTGCCCCAGATGCAGCGGTCCGGATAGTCGGCAACCAGCGGCGCCACCGCCTCGGCAAAAATGTCCCACGGGTCGCCCGTCGGGTCGAGCCGGTCGGGACAGGTCGGCTTGAAGTGAATGTCAGGGCGGCTGTCCAGCAGCGCGCGCAACGCGGTCATATCCCTGCCCTCGGGCCCCTGCGTAACGTCGGGCCGTCCCATATGGTCGATCACGATGGGCACCGGAATCGTATCGAGGAAGGGACGCAGCTCATTGAGAATGTCCGCCTCGAAATAG
>DASWIR010000405.1:0-3665 GCA_036397575.1 Alteraurantiacibacter sp.
GGAACCTGCTGATCATCGACCACGGGATGGGTCTCAACAGCGCCTTCCTGCACCTTTCCGCGATCGATGTCGCCGAGGGCGAGCGCGTCGCGCAGGGCCAGCAGATCGGACGGATCGGCGCTTCGGGCCGTGCCACCGGGCCGCATCTCCACTGGTCGATCAAGTGGCATGAGGCCCGGCTCGACCCGCTGCTGTTCGTCGATCCTGCCGCGTGAGACGCATCGGCTGGCGCTGGCCGGCGCTGATTCTGGTGATTTTCGGGCTTGCACCGGGCACATGGCTTCGCACCCATATCCCGCCGCCCGAGGCGATTGCTTTCATCGCGATCGAGGAGCTGCCGCTGGGCGAACGGGTCAAAGGCGAGTTGCGGCTGGCCGGGCAATGGGAACTGTCGAGCCCGAGCATGGATTTCGGCGGCTTTTCTGCCTTGCTGGCAAGGCCGGACGGATCCTTCCTGGCGCTGAGCGACCTCGGCATGGCACTGTCCTTCGCCGACCCTCGCAGCGCGCGTGGCGGCAGGCTTCCGGCGCGGCTCGGTCCGGCTGGGGAGCGGCGCTATGTCAAGGCAGAGGCCGACATCGAATCGGCCGCGCAGTCGGCCGATGGAGGAACGGTCTGGCTCGGTTTCGAAATGACCAACCGGATCGTCCGCAGCTCCGCCGACTGGAGCGGTGCCGAGACGGTTTCACCCGAAGGAATGGCGGAGTGGAGCATCAATAGCGGCGCCGAGGCGATGGCGCGGCTCGATGATGGGCGTTTCATCGTCATTTCCGAAGGGGCGGAGGGCTGGCGCGATTCGGCCTCGCCCGCCATTTTGTTCGCCGGAGACCCGGTGGAGGACGCAGGAGCGGTTCTCTTCCGCTTCGTGCCGCCGGACGGCTTTCGCCCCAGCGACATGGCAATCCTTCCCGATGGGCGGGCACTGATCCTGCTGCGGGGCGTCGACTGGACGCTGCCGCCGCGCTTCACTTCGCGGCTGGTGGTCGCCGATCCGGCGACGATCGAGGAAGGGGCCGACTGGCAATGGCAGGCCATGCCGCCGTTTCCCGCCGGGATGATCGCGGAAAATTACGAAGGGCTGGCGGCCGTGCCGCGTGCACCGGGCACATATACGATCTGGCTGATCTCGGACGACAATAAGGGTGCGTTCCAACGCACCCTGCTGGTCGAACTGGAATGGAAACCGGAGGCCGCGGCCTCCGGAAAGGAAACGCCTTAGGCGGCTTCAGGCAGCTTCTTGAGCTCGCGCTTCACTTTCAGCGCATTCGCCGAAAGCTTCGCATCCGGGGTCTTGAGCAGCCAATTGTCGAGGCCGCCCACATGCTCCACGCTGCGCAGTCCATGCGTCGAGACGCGGAACTTGAACGCGCGGTCGAGCTTTTCGCTCAGCAGCGTGACGTTCTGGAGGTTCGGCAGGAAGACCCGCTTGGTCTTGTTGTTGGCGTGGCTCACATTGTGGCCGACCTGACGGCCCTTGCCGGTCAATTCGCAAATGCGCGACATGGTTCTAACTCTTCGAATGTGGTCTGGGATGTCCCGGAAAGCGGCGCGCATAGCGGTGGCCCGGCCAACCGTCAAGGATTCGTGGCGCTGCGCGGTCATTGATGGATGCCCGCCGGGCCGCTAGCGGAGCATGTATGACCAGCTGGCCGATCCCCGAAGCGATGCAGCGCGCGCTGGAACTGGCGCGGATGGCCGCGGCCGCCGGAGAAGTGCCGATCGGCGCCGTGATTGCCAGGGATGGCCAGATCGTGGGCGAGGGCCATAATGCCCCGCGCGCCATGCATGATCCCACCGCTCATGCCGAAGTGCTGGCGATTCGCCGCGCAGCCGAGGCGCTGGGCGGCGAACGGCTTACGGGTTGCGACCTCTATGTCACGCTGGAGCCCTGTGCCATGTGCGCCGGGGCGATAAGCCATGCGCGGATTTCGCGGCTCTATTACGGCGCGCCCGATCCGAAGGGCGGCGCGGTGGAGCATGGTGCGCGGGTATTCGACCAGCCGCAATGCCTGCACCGACCCGAGGTCTATTCCGGCATCGGGGAGAGCGAGGCGGCGGATATGCTGCGGGAGTTTTTTCGGGAGAGGCGTTAGGCCGGATTTCCGATTTGGGTCAAACCAGCCCCGTTCGTGCTGAGGAGCGGGCCGAAGCCGCAGGCTGAGGTTCGCGTCTCGAAGCACCATGGCCCTCTTCGGCTGGCCGGCAGGCGGGCCGCTCTGGACAGGCTTCGAAACGGTTTTCAGCCATTCCGCTTCAAACCTCCTCAGGGCGAACGGCTCCATGTACCCCGAAAAACCTTTAGAGTTTCCGGTTTGGATTGAACCAAACACCCCGCGCCCCCGCGCAGGCGGGGGCCCAGAACGGCAGGCGCCCGGGGACTCTGGATCCCCGCCTGCGCGGGGAAACGGTTCAATCTAAACCGGAACGGCCTACAACCCCCGCCAGATTTTCGCGCTCACATTGTCCTGTGCGCCAAATTGCTGACGTGTGCATTCCGCCGGCATGAAATCTCGACCATAACAGAGCCTTATCTCTTCCAGCCAGCCGCGCCGGTTGAGGTCCACGCCGATCATTTCGGGCTTCCATGCGATATTCGCTTCGGCAAAGGCGCTGCGGATATCGGCGGCGGTCAGACCATCCTTGCGGGAAAGCCGGTCGTAATCAGGCAGCCATGGGAGCAGGCTGTCCCACAATATCTGCGCAGCCTTGAAATAGGCTTCGGGCGTGCGGGTCATGCAGGAACCGTGCTTCGCCCATTCATGCGCAAGCAGCTGCGCCGATGGCGTCATGCACATGTGCCGCCGCGCGAGCGATGGCGTCACTTGCCGCGGCGTGGGGCACCATTGCGGCCATGTGGCCCCGCGTCCCTCTGGCCAGAGCCCATGGACGACAAGACCGAAGCGGCCATTGCGGCCCGCACATTGTGCCGCATCGCGGGCGCTGTCCTTGCGGGTGCGGCAATGTTCGGGCGACCAGCTCAGGGCCAGCGTGTAGTGCGTTACGGGCAGGCGGCGAATCTCGCCATCGGGCGCCGCCGGACGGATCGCCGCCGGGGCGCTGTCCATGCGGCACTGATAGGCCTGGGCGTTTGAGGGGGTCGCACCAAAAGCCATTGTCATTGCGAGGAGCGTGAGCGACGAAGCAATCCAGCGGCCGAACGTCTCAATCGATAGGGCCAAAACTGGATCGCCGCGGGCCTGGCGGCCCTCGCGATGACGGTGGTAACTCATAGCGGAGTGAAATCGAGTCCGATATCGGCCGCGGGTGCGCTCTGGGTCAGGCGCCCGACCGAAACATAGGTTACGCCGCTCGCCGCTTTCTCGCCGATCGTCTCGAGATCGATCCCGCCCGAGGCTTCGGTCGGCACACGGCTCGCTACGATCGCCACCGCCTCGCGCAATGTCCCGGCGGACATATTGTCGAGCAGCAAATGGTTCGCGCCCGCGCTGAGGGCCGGTTCGATCTGGTCGATCCGGTCGACCTCGCAGATGACATGCTCCACGCCCGCATCGCGCGCACGGCGCACCGCCTCGCCGACATCGCCGGCAACGAGGATGTGATTGTCCTTGATCATCGCCGCATCCCACAGCCCCATGCGATGGTTCTGTGCGCCGCCTTGCCGTGTGGCGTATTTCTCGAGGATGCGCAGGCCGGGAATGGTCTTG
>DASWIR010000406.1:0-1713 GCA_036397575.1 Alteraurantiacibacter sp.
GCGCCGGATGAACCGTGTACTGGAAGTGGACGAGGAAAACTGCTTCGCCGTTGTCGAGCCCGGCGTGCGCTTCTTCGACCTCTACGATCACCTGCGCTCGATCGGCTCGAAGCTGTGGATGTCGGTCCCCGATCTCGGCGGTGGCAGCGTGATCGGAAATGCGCTGGATCACGGTGTGGGCTACACGCCGCTGGGCGATCATTTCGGCAATCATTGCGGAATGGAGATCGTGCTCGCCGACGGCGACATATTACGCACCGGCATGGGCGGAATGAGTAATCCGCGTGCCTGGCATGTTTTCCAGCACGGCTGCGGCCCGACGCCGGACGGGCTCTTCACTCAGTCTAACTACGGCGTCGTGACCAAGATGGGCGTCGCGCTGATGCCGCCGCCGGAAGTCTACATGCCGGGCTGGTTCATGCTTGACAACGAAGAGCATTTCGGGACCTTTCTCGAAGTGCTGCGCCCGCTGATGATCGACGGCACGATCTCCAACCAGCCGATGATCATCAATGCCGTCTGCGCGGCCAGTGCCTTCTGGGGCCGCGAGGACTGGTACCGAGGTTCCGGCCCCATCCCGGAGGAGGTGATCGAGAAGATCGCGAACACGCCGGGATTCGGCCGCTGGGTGATGCGCTTCGCGCTTTATGGCGACCGCCCGGTGGTGGAGCACAACCGCGCCAAGGTGCAAAATGCCTTCGCCAAGATCCCTGGTGCGACCCTGATGTTCGAGGAATTCGATGGGCACGCCCTCCCCGAGTTCGAGAACCCGCATCACCGCGTGCAGGCGGGCATTCCCAGCATCGACCTCGACCGCATGACCCGCTGGTACGGGGGTGAGAAGGGCGGCCATATCGGCTTCTCTTGCGCGATGCCCATCACCGGCGAGGACGGCTGCGCTATCCGCGATCTCACCCGCAAACAGCTGAATGCCGACGGGCTCGATTATTCGGGCGTCTTCATCGTGGCAAAGCGGCACATGATCCATGTTGCGCTCGTTGTGTTCGATACGGAGGACGAGGCGCAAACGCGCGGTGCCTATGAAACCACCAGGACGATGATCGGACCGGCGGCGGAGCTCGGATATGGCGAGTACCGCAGCCATATCGACTTCATGGACCTCGTCGCCGATCAGTACGATTTCAACGATCATGCGCAGCGGCGCTTCGCCGAGAAGATCAAGGACTGTCTCGATCCGAACGGCATCCTCTCACCCGGCAAACAGGGCATCTGGCCCGCAGCCTATCGAAACAGGAATTAAACTTGTCTCACGAACTCAAGACCGGCGGCGACCGGGGCTACCTGCGCATAGCGACCGAGGAAGCCTTCGCCACTCAGCAGCAGATCGATGCGATCATGCGGTTGGTGAAGGAAGGCCGCGCCGACAAGGGCACCATGTCCCTTTGGGGCTTTTACGGGACCAGCCCTTCCGAACGCACGACCTTCATCCGTGAACGGCTGCTCGATCTGGGCCCGCTGCGTTTGCAGGCTATGGACGAGACCGGGATCGACAAGGCAGTGCTGGCCCTCACCTCGCCCGGGGTGCAATCGATTCACGACCCGGACGAGGCCAAGTCGATTGCTCGCAACGCCAATGACCAGCTGAAGGATGCTTGCGAGAAATATCCGGATCGCTTCTACGGCATGACCGCAATCGCGCCGCAGGACCCGCAATGGTCGGCGGAAGAGCTTCGGCGTAGCAAGGAGGAGCTG
>DASWIR010000407.1:0-5193 GCA_036397575.1 Alteraurantiacibacter sp.
ACGCTCGCGCCGCGGACGGAAGTAGCGCCGCGTGTGGTCAGCGCCTTCAATCTCGACGACTGGCGCAACAAGAACGTCGCCCATCTCGTGGCGGCGATAACGAGACTGCGCAAAACGTTTCCCGAGGCATGCCTGGAAATCGCCGGCAGCGGCTCGGGCGAAGCCCAGGCGGCGGTGGATGCGATCATCCGCGATGCGGGCGCTGGAGGCTTCGTGCGCCGCATCGGCAGCATCGCCCCCGCCAATATCCAGCAATGGATGAACGGGGCCGCCGCCTTCGCCATGCCGTCGCAGCGCGAAAGCTTCGGCATGGTGTTCGTCGAAGCGCTGCTGTCAGGCTGCCCGATTGCCTATTCGCGCGGGACGGCGGTGGACGGATATTTCCCCGGCGCGCCTTTCGCCCGCCCCTGCGACCCCGGAAATGCGCGCGATATCGCCGCCAATCTCACAGCCATCCTGGAAGGCCGCGCCGAGGCCGTCTCCGCACTGGAACGCTGGCAGGCCGGCGAAGCGCAACGCTTCCTCGCACCGGCGATCCTGAGGGCTTATGGAGATGAAATGGAGCGTCTCGCCGATGGTGCTGCTGGGGAGGATTGAACTCCCGACCTCACCCTTACCAAGGGTGCGCTCTACCACTGAGCTACAGCAGCTGACCCAAGCGAAAATACCGACGCGGTGCATTCGGTGAGCACCGTCCCGGCAGGGGCGCGGCTTTGGCCAGCAAGGCGCCTATTGTCAAGCAGAGTGGCAGGCTGCAGGAAGCCCGCATGAGTGAGGGCAAGGACAAACCGTCCCGCGAGGAGCGGCTTGCGGCCAAGCTGCGCGAAAATTTGCGGCGCAGGAAAGCGCAGGCACGCGCCCAGACCCGGACAGCGGCGGAAGGCGAAAGCGCCCTTCCCAAAAAGGGGGAGGAGAGCTAAGCGAGCGCGCTCCCGGCCATCCAGAGGAGCGAAACCTTGCCCAGCCTGATCCTTGTCCGCCACGGCCAGAGCCAGTGGAACCTGGAAAACCGATTTACCGGCTGGTGGGATGTGGACCTGACCGAGCAGGGCGTGGCCGAAGCGATCGAAGCTGGCGAATTGCTCGCTTCGAAAGGCCTGCTCCCGACCGTCGCCTTCACTTCGGTCCAGACGCGCGCGATCAAGACGCTGCATTATGCGCTCGAAGCGTGCGGAAGGCTGTGGATCCCGGAAACCAAGCACTGGCGCCTCAACGAGCGGCACTATGGCGGCCTCACCGGGCTCAACAAGGCCGAGACGGCCGAGAAGCATGGCGAGGAGCAGGTGCATGTCTGGCGCCGCAGCTTCGACGTGCCGCCGCCGGGCATGGAGTCGGGCGGCCGCTACGATCTCTCAGCCGACCCGCGCTATGCAGGGATCGACGTGCCGATGACGGAAAGCCTCAAGCTCACCATCGAGCGCGTCCTGCCCTATTGGGAAGGCACCATCCTGCCCGCGCTGGCAAGCGGCGAAACGGTGATCGTCTCCGCCCATGGCAACTCGCTGCGCGCGCTGGTGAAGCACCTTTCGAATATCCCGGACGAGGAGATCACCGGCCTGGAGATTCCCACCGGGCAACCGATCGTCTATGAGTTCGGCAGCGACATGAATCCGAGCGTGTACTATTACCTGAAGGACAAGTGACGATGGGGGCACGAGTAGCCATCATAATGGGCAGCCAGTCGGACTGGCCGACCATGAAATGCGCCGCCGATGTGCTGGAAGAGCTGGGCGCCGAATATGAGACGCGGATCGTCTCAGCCCACCGCACGCCTCAGCGCATGTACGATTTCGCGAGAGGCGCGGCGGATGCCGGCTTCGGCGTGATCATCGCCGGGGCTGGCGGCGCGGCGCATCTTCCGGGAATGGTCGCCTCGCTCACCCATTTGCCCGTGCTCGGCGTGCCGGTTCAGTCGAAAGCGCTTTCGGGACAGGACAGCCTGCTTTCCATCGTGCAGATGCCCGCCGGCGTCCCGGTCGGCACGCTGGCGATCGGCGAGGCGGGCGCGGCCAATGCCGGGATCCTTGCGGCATCGATCCTTGCGCTGGGCGACGAAGCGCTTTCCCGGCGGCTGCAGGACTGGCGCGCGGCGCGCACCGCTTCGGTCGCGGAGAAGCCAGCCGATAGTTGAGCGTACTTCCGGCATCCGTTCGTGCCGAGCTTGTCGAAGCACGGTCTTTTCTTCTAGCTCTACGCAAATTTGAAAAAACGGCCCTTCGACAAGCTCAGGGCGAACGGGGATTGAGATCGGGTGATTCTTCCAGGCTCCACCATCGGCATCCTCGGCGGCGGCCAGCTTGGCCGCATGATGGCCCTGGCCGCAGCGCAGCTCGGCTATAAATGCCACATTTACGCGCCGTGGGAGGACAGCGTCGCCGCCGAAGTCGCCGCGGGTTTTACCTGCGCGCGCTGGGACGACCGCGATGCGCTGGCCCGTTTCGGCGAGCAATGCGACGTGGTCACCTATGAATTCGAGAATGTGCCGGTTGCGCCGCTCGCGGCGATTCCCGAAGACAAGCTCGCCCCGCATCCGCGCGCGCTCGAAATTGCGCAGGATCGGCTTTCGGAGAAGCGCTTCGCCGAGAGCCTCGGCGGGCATCCTGCCCCCTCCGCCGAAGTCGATACGGCTGACGACCTGGCGATGGCGATGGAGCGGATCGGCCTTCCCGGCATCCTCAAGACCCGTCGCGAGGGCTATGACGGCAAAGGCCAGTGGCGGCTCTCTTCCGAGCACGAGGCCGAAGGGCTCAACCTCCACGAGGGCGGCTTCATCTATGAAGGCTTCGTTCGTTTCGAGACGGAATTCTCGGTAATCCTGGTGCGCGCGAGCGATGGCGAGATTCGCTTCTGGGAAAGTGCCGAGAACGACCATGGGGGCGGGATTCTCTCCCGCTCCGCCATCCCGGCATCCGATGCGGTCAAGGCCCAGCTGGTGGTGGCACGCGCGCTCGCGGCCAAAGCCGCCCAAGCGCTCGCCTATGTCGGCGTGCTGACTCTGGAATTCTTCGCCACGAAAAACGGCCCAGTCTTCAACGAAATGGCCCCGCGGGTGCACAATTCGGGCCACTGGACGATCGAGGGCGCGGAAACCAGCCAGTTCGAAAACCATATCCGCGCGATATGCGGCCTGCCGCTGGGCGGCACGGCGACTACAGCCGCGCGCGTGGATATGGCCAATATTATCGGCGAAGACGGCACGCGCGCAGGCGAATGGCTGGCGGATCCTGCCGCGCATCTCCACCTCTATGGCAAGGCCGAGGCGCGCGAAGGGCGCAAGATGGGGCACGTCACCCGGGTCTGGAGATGAGCGACCGGGAGATCATTTTCGTGGTCGCGCGCGCGGATGACGGGACCATAGCCGTGAAAGGCGAAGTGCCCTGGCGGATCAGGGAGGATCTGCGGCGCTTCGTGAAGCACACTTCGGGCACGCCCATGATCATGGGCCGCAAGACCTTCGAAAGCTTGCCGAAATTGCTGCCCGGCCGGCGGCACATCGTGCTGACGCGCGATCAGGACTGGCAAGCGGAGGGCGCGGAAGTCGCGCATTCGGTGGAGGACGCGCTCGCGCTGGCCGGGGACGGCGATATCAGCGTGATCGGCGGAGCGGAGATTTTCGAATTGTTCGAGCCGCTCGCAACGCGATTCGAGCTGACCGAAGTGCACGAGGATACCGGCGGCGAGGTGACGATGCCCGCGCCCGGCCCGGAATGGGTGGAAGTGGCGCGCGAGGAGTTGCCTGCCTCCGATGGCTGGCCGGCCTGTTCCTTCGTCACGCTCACGAAGGCCCCCTCCTCCCCGCGCAGGCGGGGATCACGGGAGGGGTTAGGGGTGGGTCTGTAATGGGCAGCCTCTCTTGCCCACCCCCCGGCCCCCTCCCGCAGGCGGGAGGGGGAGTGTGACGCGATTGGACCATCGCGACCGCGTGCCGGAGCAATTTCGCGGCGCGATCGTGGCGCTCGGCAATTTCGACGGCTTCCATCGCGGGCACCAGGCCGTAGTGGCCGAAGCGGTGGGGTGGGCGAAGGCAGAGGGCCGCCCTGCCATTATCGCCACATTCGATCCGCATCCGGTGCGCCATTTCGCGCCGCATGTGCCGCCCTTTCGCCTGACCTCCCTCGACCAGCGCGAGGAACTGTTCATGGCGGCCGGGGCCGATGCGATGCTGGTGTTCCATTTCGGCGATGCGCTGGCGAACACGCCGGCGGAGATCTTCGTCGGCGAATTGCTGGGGCTGCAGATCGGTGCGGCGGGCGTCGTTACCGGTGAGGATTTCACTTTCGGCAAGGGGCGCGGCGGCAATGGCAAGCTGCTCGCCGCCGAAGGTGCGAAGCACGGTATCGCTGCGCGCGCGGTCGGCCCGATGATGGATGCCGGCATGGCAATTTCCTCCAGCCGCATCCGCGATGCGCTGAAGGCGGGAGAGTGCGAGACAGCCGAGGCGCTGATGAGCCGGCCCTTCGCCGTTCGCGGGACTGTGGAGCATGGCGACAAGCGCGGGCGCGAGCTTGGCTATCCCACCGCCAATTTGCCGCTGGGCCAGTATCTCCGCCCTCGCTTCGGCATTTACGCAGTAACCGGGCGCGTGCTGGCAACCGGGGAGGAACTGCAAGGCGCCGCCAATCTCGGCATACGCCCCCAATTCGACCCGCCGACCGAGCTGCTCGAGCCGCATTTCTTCGACTTTTCCGGCGATCTCTACGGGCAGGAAATCGAAGTCGCCTTGAGGCATTTTATCCGGCCCGAAGCGAAGTTCGACGATCTCGATGCGCTCAAGGCGCAGATAGGGCGGGATTGCGAGGAGGCGCGCGAGTTGCTGGGTTGATTGGCGCATGCGAAGAACGCCTTTCTTCTTTCCTCGTCATTCGCGCGAAAGCGGGAACCCAGTTGGCTCGCATTTGCGCAACAGAGCATACTGGGTCCCCGCTTTCGCGGGGATGACGAATGGTTTGATCTGCTCCTGTTCGCGCTGGGCCACGCGAACGAAATTGCAGTCCCGCTTCGCCCCCGCTAAGGCGCCCCCTCCATGACCGAACAGCGCGATTACCGAGACACCGTCTTCCTGCCGAAGACCGACTTTCCGATGAAGGCCGGCCTGCCGCAGAAGGAACCGGGAATCCTTGCGCGCTGGCAGGGGGACGATCTTTATCGCCAGCTGCGCGACGCGCGGCGCGGCCGCGAGAAGTTCATCCTCCA
>DASWIR010000408.1:0-3158 GCA_036397575.1 Alteraurantiacibacter sp.
CGGTTGCCGTGGGCGAAGGTGACGAAGCTACAAGGACAATTCCCAATCCGGCGACCGAATAGGCACCGCCGTCATTCCTCGCCGTCGGGCACCGGATATTCGATCGGTGCGTCGCCCGCATGGGCGGCCTTGACCGCTTCCGCCGCGCGCAGCACGCGCATCATGTTGCGGCTGGCGATCTTTTCGAGATCGGATTGAGAATAGCCGCGCCGCGCCAGCTCGGTAAACAGCGCCGGATAGCCGGTCACGTCCTCCATCCCGACAGGACCTGAATCCATCCCGTCATAATCGCCGCCGATGCCGATGAAATCGACACCCGCGACATCGCGGATATGATCGATGTGCTCGGCCATGTGAGCGGTGGTGGTCTGCGGCTCGGGCCATGCCTCCATCCACTGTTCCATACCCTCTTCAACCTTGTCCGGCTGGCCGACCCACAGCGATTTGAGCCGCGCCTCGTAGCCCGCACGGTGGGCGAACCAGACGCGCCGTTCCTCGCTGAGATAGCCAGGAAGCCCGACCACCATCACGATCCCGCCATTATCCTTCACGCGCCGCAGCACCGCATCGGGCACATTGCGCGAATGGCCGTTGACCGCCCGCGCGCCCGAATGGCTGAAGATCACCGGCGCTTCGGCGACATCCAGCGCATCCATCATGGTCTTCTCGCTGACATGGCTGAGATCGACCAGCATGCCGAGGCGGTTCATCTCACGCACCAGGTCCTTGCCGAAATCCGTCAGCCCGTCATGTTCGGGATCGTCGGTCGCGCTGTCGGCCCAGGGCGTGTTCGCCGAATGGGTGATCGTCATGTAACGCGCGCCGAGTGCGTACATCTGCCTGAGCACCGCGAGACTTGAGCCGATCGAATGGCCGCCTTCCATGCCGATCAACGAAGCAATCTTGCCTTCGGCCAGCGCGCGCTCGACATCGTCGGCGGTCAGCGCCAATGCGAGATCTTCGGGATAACGGTCGATCAGGCGCATGGTCACGTCGATCTGCTCGATCGTCGCCTGCACCGCCTCCGGCTCGGACAGGGCGGCACTGACATAGACCGACCAGAACTGCGCTCCGACCTTGCCCTGCCTCAAGCGCGGCAAATCGGTATGCATCGGTCCCTGCTCGGTACCAGCGGCAGGAGGCGCTTCGCTGGTATCGCGGAAGTCGAAATCCTCGATCACATTGAGCCATCGCCCGCGCAGCTGGATCGGCACATCATTATGCCCATCCCATACCGGCGCCGCCTCCAGCGCGGCATTGGCTGTCTCTTCCGGCGTTTGCGCGACGAGCGGGGCGGCTATCAGGATGGCGGATACGGCGAATGCGAGACGAAGCGAAATCATGCGGCCTCCATGTTGCGGGGCATTTGAGCGGCTCGCGTCCGCAAGGGCAAGCGGGAATGGCTGTGATTGTCGCCCCTCACAGAAAGGTAACGTCATTGCGAGCGCAGCGAAGCAATCCAGTCCCGCCGGAGCTGGATTGCCGCGTCGCCTCCGGCTCCTCGCAATGACGAGGATGACGGGTTTCCCAATGAAGGTTGTCTCGGCTCTAACACCTAATCCTCGATCCTCTCAGCCAGCGCCAGCGCGGCGGCCGGCGCCCGTTCTTTCGCGCCGGCGATCATGAAGGCGAAAACATCGCCCTTGTGCCCCGCACTATCGGCACTGTCGCCGGCATAGGGCAGGCCGTCGGGTACGCGGCCTGCCTCCCAGTCGCGGCAAAGCCCCGCGATCCGGTCCAGCCCGGCCGCGGAATATCCGGCAGGCTCAGACGCCTCGGTGTTCTTGCACCTCAGATAGGCGAAATCCGCCGTGCGGTCGGCGATGGATGCGCGGCCTTCCTGCTCCAGCCAGACGATCGCCACGCCCGCTTCGCGGGCCAGGTCCACGAACTGAGCACAGGCGAAACTCTCGTGCCCGGCCTCGATCGCGTAGCGTAGCGGCATGCCCTTGAGCTCGCGCGGGAGCAGGGCAAGGAAGGCCGCGACATCCTCCGCGTCGAACTTCTTGGTCCCCATGAACTGCCACAGGATCGGGCCGAGCCGGTCGCCGAGCTCCTCCAGACCCTGTCCGAAGAATTTCGCCAGACTGTCCCCCGCGCTCGCCAGCACCTTGCGGTTGGTGACGTAGGACGAGCCTTTGACCGCGAACACGAAGCCCTCAGGCGTCTGCTCCCGCCATTTGCGGAAGGTCTCCGGCTTTTGCAGGCTATGGGCTGTGCCGTTGATCTCTATCGCGCCGAGTGCGCGCGAGGCGTATTCGAGCTCCCGCCTCTGCGCCAAACCTTCGGGGTAGAAGATGCCCTTGCGCCAGTCGGGATAGGTCCATCCACCAATGCCGGTTCGGATCGTCATGGGCGGATAGGTGCCATGCGAAGGCAGGGCTGGCCAGCCCCTTCGCAGTCGGACATATCGAAATCATGGAAGATGCACATGCGATAATCGAACGGTTGGGGCTGGAGCCCCATCCGGAAGGCGGGTGGTATCGCGAAACCTGGCGTGGACCAGCCGGGCTGGGCGGCCGCGCGGCTGCAACCGTAATCCATTTCCTACTGGAAGCGGGGCAAAACTCGCACTGGCATAAGGTCGACGCGGCGGAGATCTGGCTGTTCCATGCCGGGGATCCGCTTCGGATGCTACTGGCGCAGGATGATGCCGGGCCGGTGCGCAGCGTGCTCCTGGGCAACGATGTGCTTGCCGGACACACGCCGCAGCATGTGGTCGCACCGCATGAATGGCAGGCGGCCGAACCGGGGCCGGTAGGCGCGGCGGGTTATTCGCTGGTATCCTGCGTAGTCGCGCCGGGCTTCGAGTTCTCCGGCTTCACGTTGGCGCCGGAGGGATGGGCGCCGGACTCCTGACGCCCCCTCTCCAAGCTTCGCTAGCGTCCCTGCGGACGCAAGCTGCGCTTCCCTCTCCCGCGATTAGATGCGCCGCCTGCCCCAATGCGGGGGCTAACGGCTATTTCGTCATTGCGAGGCGCCGCAGGCGCCGCGGCAATCCAGAGCCGGAGCGCGCCACGCCCTGGATTGCTTCGCTCCGCTCGCAATGACGATAGTGAGTGCATCCTCCGTCCACCGGGAGGGCCAACCATGTGTCTGCAGCTTTTTTTGGCGGCAAAAGTCGAATGGAGGACTCAGTCTTCCTTGCCCGCTACCCC
>DASWIR010000409.1:0-4003 GCA_036397575.1 Alteraurantiacibacter sp.
TGTCACCGGAATTGGCAAGATTGGCGGCGGCGTCACCGCCACCCGAAGCATTGGCGGAAGCCGACAGGAATTGACCCAAAATGGCGCTGGCGTTGGCAGCCGTTTCGCCATCGGCATTGGCAACGATGCTCAGATCGATCGTCCCAGCATTGCCAAAATCGACCGTTGCATCGCCACCGGCGGCATTCGAAGCGAACTGCCAGAGGGCGTAGTCAATACTGGCAAAGGCGTTTGCGCCGGCCGTGGTGGCATCGGCGTCGGCCAGCGCGGCGATAGTCAGCGTGCCATCGTTTGCCAGCGAGACCGACGCATCGCCGGTCGCACCCCCCGATACGGCCGCGCGCTGCCTGATGGCATAGTCGATCGATGCATCCGCATCGGCTACGCTGCCATCCGCGACTGCACCCACGCCGATCGTCAGCGTGTTGTCGGCGCCATTGGTCAGCGAAGCGGAAGCATCGCCGCTCGAAGCGTTGGCCGACTGGGCAATTCCCCACCGCATAAAGACATCGGCGGTAGCCGCATCGCCGGCATCGGCAATCGCATCGACGCCGATCGAAATGTCGCCATTGTTTGCAAGCGCCACAGCGGCATCGCCGCCCGTAGCATCCGCATATTGCACGATGCCCGTCTGAGCCAGCGACGCCTCTGCGATCACACTGTCGTCATCGACGCCATTCGCAAGGACCGAGATTGTAATGTCGCCGCTATTATCGAGCAGCACGCTCGCATCGCCATTCGAGGCAATGGCCGACTGATAGATTCCCCAGTTGATGCGAACGCCGCTTGCGCCGTTCAAGACGGCGCCAAACGCGCCAGTTGTCGTTTCAACTGCGCTCGCAACGGCCGAGATCGCGAGGGTTCCGCTGTTGTTCAGCGCAACATTCGCGCCCACCCCGCCGAATGCAAATTGCTGGATCGCGGTTTCGATAACCGCATCGGGCGAACCGCCCGTACCGCCCTGCACACCGGAGGCGAGGATATTGAGCACGCCTGCATTGGAAATCGAGGCATTGGCTACACCGGTGGTCGCTGTGGCAGAAGCAGACTGGAAGATGGCTTGGCCGATAAAGGCGTCGGCATTTCCGAACCCGGCACCCGTGCCGTCGGCGATGGCGCCGATCGTGGCCGTGCCTGCGTTGGAGATGACCAGCGTAGCGTCACCAGCGTTCGCCACACCCTGCTGGTTGAATTCGCCATTGGCCGTCGAGGTCACGAACGCAGATGGTAACGCCCCATTCGACGTTACGCCGTAGAACTCCTGGTTACCCGCGTCCGACATGATCATCGTCAGCTCGACGGCAGTGTCCGCGGCGGGCGACTGGTCGCAGCCCGCAGGCGCGCCCGTGTCGCAATTGACGGTGGAAGTGGTGGCTGCGCCTACCGGCAGAGCGCTCAGCGCGCCTAGCTAAACGCCCGCGACAAAAACACGACGGTAATTGCGGTTCATAAAACTGGTCCCTCATTGGTCGGCTTCGCACCAATGGCGCCGCCGCATGTGTCCGCGTGAAATGTCGTTTTGCGATTACCCCACCAAAAGACGATCCAAGCGGACGAAACTATGGATATCTCCCTATTGTGCCGCAAATGATGAGGGAAACTCAATGGGCGAGGTTAACGGGTCGGGGCGAAAACGCGGCGAAACGACACTCAACTGCGCCAAGGCCCCGTTATCGCTACCGTCATTGCCGGGCTGAAGATGTTCACGAAGAGTGTTTTGCCGTCAGGCGCAAAGCAGGCGCCAGCCAGTTCTGTCTGCAATTTCAGCCGCGCCAGCGGATAGGCCGCGCCCTGCGGCGTGATGCCGCGCAAATGGTTGTCGACCGGATCTGTATATTGATCCTCGCAGACAATCAGGTGGCCATTGGGTGCCACAATCAGGTTGTCGCCGTAGAAAAGCTCGTTCTCGTCGGTGCTTTCAAAAAACAATTCGAGCCGGTCGTCGCCATCCGCTCCAGGCCGCAACCGAAAGACCTGGCCGATCTTCTTCGCACCGCCTGAGGTGCAGCAGAAATAGAGTTCACCCTCGCCCATATGCACGCCTTCCCCGCGTGCGAAAATCGCAGCGCCGGCTGCCCCGCCGCGAAGGCGCAGATCGTCATCCGGGGCCTCGACATTGTCGAGCGGGATCCAGCGAACCGCAAACGCCTGACTGCGCGGAAATGCAGGCTCATCCCAGTTGCGGGTGTTGGCCGGGCCATCGACCATAGCCAGCGCTTCCAGTTGCCCGCCCTGCTCGAACTTGCCCGGGACGTTCGGGATGAAGCGATAGAACAGCCCGTCGTCCCGGTCTTCGGTCATATAGGCAATGCCGCTCGCCGGATCGATCGCCACCGCTTCATGGTTGAAGCGCCCCATCGCCTTCAAAGGCATCGGATCGACCAAGCCTGTGGCCGCGGCCGGAACCTCGAAGACATAGCCGTGCGTCTTTGCCGCCTTGAGCCCAGAACCGCCCGGCTCTTCGCAGGTCAGCCAGCTGCCCCACGGCGTTTCGCCGCCAGCGCAATTCCGGATCGTGCCGGCAAGCGAGCGGTGCTGACGCTCGACTTCCAGCGTCCGTGCATCAAGGACGATCGTGGTCGTGCCGCCGGGCAATATGTCGCCATTGGGCATGCGGCCATAACCCGAGGTGAGCGCACCGCCAGGATCATGGCCGGGCGAGAGTTCGTGATTGCGAACCAGAGCCAGCTTGCCGCCGGGAAGCGCAAAACAGCCCATCCCGTCGGCCGCGTCGGGCACGGTGAGGCCGTCGGCCATAGGATCGCCCAGCTTCGAAATGACGCGATACGAAAAGCCGGGCGGCAGATCGAGAATGCCTGCCGGGTCGGGAGCGAGCGCGCCATAGGGAACGGCACCTGATTGCACCGCGCCGCGCGGAGCACAGGCTCCGGCAAGCAGTGCCGCAAAGGCAGAACCGGTCGCGCCGAGGAAACGGCGGCGATCGAGTTCGCTGATTTTGATGAAGGATGTGTCGGTCATGCCGCGAGCATATGCGCACGACGCATGACAGAGCTATGAAAAAGTTGCGTTGAAAGTGGCTGGTTGCGGGGGCAGGATTTGAACCTGCGACCTTCAGGTTATGAGCCTGACGAGCTACCGGACTGCTCCACCCCGCGGCACCTATTCGTTACGCCCTCAAACGCCGGGCGCGAGCCATCCGGCTCGCTTGGCTTTCGGCCTAACCGGCCGACGGGCGGTTGCCCTTGCGGAACCCTCCGGGTTCCGGGAGCTGGTTTGCTGATCTCAGGGATAAAACGAAGCCATAGGCTTCGCAAGGCCGACCAGCCGCCCGCAGCGACGAAGTCGCGAGGAAAGCCAAGGCTGCGGATGCAGCCGCCGGCGCCTGAGGCCAACAAACAAAGTGAATGGATTTTTTCCGCTGCTGCGCCGGCTGCAATGCCTGGCGGCGACCTACTCTTCCAGTGCTTAAGCAATAGTACCATCGGCGCTGTCCGGTTTCACGGCCGAGTTCGAGATGGGATCGGGTGGGTCACAGACGCTATGGCCACCAAGCAATGAAGCCGGCGCAGTAGCGGATATATCGATGCAATGAGATCACGCCCCGCCAATAATGACGGGATGTGATCGTCGGGCGTTTTCTGGCCGAGATCCGTCCGCATCGCGGACAGTCGCAGGACTGTCGTTGATGGTGGGATTCCCAAGCATGAAAAGAGTTATTAGGACCGGTTAGCTCCACACATTACTGCGCTTCCACACCCGGCCTATCAACGTGATGGTCTATCACGACTCTATGATTGCTAATCTTGAGGGAGGCTTCCCGCTTAGATGCTTTCAGCGGTTATCCCGTCCATACATAGCTACCCTGCTGCGCTCCTGGCGGAACGACAGGTACACCAGAGGTATGTTCACCCCGGTCCTCTCGTACTAGGGGCAACTCCTCTCAACAATCGACGCCCACGGCAGATAGGGACCAAACTGTCTCGCGACGTTCTGAACCCAGCTCACGTACCACTTTAATTGGCGAACAGCCAAACCCTTGGGA
>DASWIR010000410.1:0-13535 GCA_036397575.1 Alteraurantiacibacter sp.
AGTCCTTTATCGGCGGTCCCCAGCGGGGATGGGCGAGCAGCCGGCGTTCCCAGACGGGATTGCTGCGCGCGAAGCAGAAGGCGGCAAGGAGCAGGAACGGCACGGTCGGGAGCAGTGGCAGGAAAGCGCCTGCGGTACCCAGGCCCAGACTGGCGAGCCCGGCCGCAAGGTATAACGGCCGACGCATGTCAGCTGGCGGCGATTCGCCGTGCATGTTCCCGCACAAGCGCGATCATGTTCGGAACGCCCTGGGTGCGGTTGGAAGAGAGCTGGTTCCTGAGGTCGAACGGTTCGAGGTCTGCTGCGATGTCCATTTTTGCGACTTCGGCGGCCGGCCGATCCTGCACGGCCGACAGCACGAGGGCGACGATCCCCTTAGTGATCGCTGCGTTGGAATCGGCGAGGAAATGAAGTTTGTCGCCCTGCTGCATGGGATAGAGCCAGACCTGCGCCGAGCATCCGCGCACGAGCGTGGCATCGGTCTTCAGCGCGTCGGGCATGGAGTCCAGCTCGCGGCCCAGCTCGATCAGCAGGCGATAGCGTTCGTCCGCTTCGAGAAACTCGTATTCCTGGTAAATGTCGTCGAGTGTTCGCATGGAACCCGGATAGCCGTCATTGCGAGCGGAGCGAAGCAATCCAGGGTCAATCGCGCCGGCTCTGGATTGTCTCGCCGCTGCGCTGCTCGCAACGACGAACCCTGGAACCGCGCCGCAATTAGCAGTATCGGATTACAAATCCACCCCGCTGGCAATGGCTTCGAGCCTGCGAATGCGTTCCTTGAGATCGGCGATTTCGATCCGGGCTGCCCCTTCGGGCGAGCCATGGTCGATGCGCGAAGGGCGGCGTAGCTCCAGTTCCCGGGCCTTCAGGTTCAGCCAGCCCTGGAAGCCTGTCAGCGCAACGGTGGCCGTGATCGCCAAACCCAACAGCGAGCACAGGGCAATCAGCAACTGCTCGGTCATCGATTTTCCTCCTTACCTTGGGAGCGCAGGCGTTCGATTTCGTCGGACAGACGCTGGGTATCGCGGCCGTCGGTGGCGATGCGTTCAAGCACCTGGACCCGTTCGCGAAGCTCCTCCACCTCGCGCTGAAGTTCGATCTCGCGCGGGGATTGGACCTGTACATCCTCGACCCCGTGGAGTTGCTCTCGCCTGCGGCGGCCTGTCACCCGGTGGCGATGCTTGCGGCCGCCAAAGATGATGGCGACGATCGCAATCACGGCAATGGCGGTCCAGAAACTCATTGGATGCCTTCACTCATATCGCCTTGCTCCTGTCCTCGATTCGCACGTCGCGTTCGCGCAGCGCCTCGATCTGGTGCGAAACGTCGAAGCCCTTGTCGGTGACGATCCGTTCGACCGTCTGCAGCCGATCCTTGATCGCGCCGACTTCGGCCTTGAGCGCGGCATTCTCCTGCGTAAGCAGTTTGACCCGCTCCATGCTTTCGGTGGTGAGGTCGGGTTTCAGCGACTGACCCCACATTCCTTCCAGCGGGTAGCCGTTCTGGATGCGCATCTTGGTGTTGTGAACCCAGCCCCAAACGATGGCTCCGACAATCACGATCGCGCCGCCGACTACCCATGGCGCGAGCTGGATAACTACCTCCGGGAAGCTCATCGTGCTTTCTCCTCATTGCCAAGATTGAGCGGGGCGCCGCGATCGGTGCTGCGCAGGGCTTCGATCTCGTCGGCGAGGCTGTAGCCGCGGTCGGTGACGATCTTTTCGAGCACCGCGAGGCGGTCCTCGCTGGCTTGGAGCCGGTCGATAAGCCGCGAATTCTCTTCGCGCAGGCGATTCACTTCGCCGCTGTCGCGCGGTTCGGTCTTTCCGCCCCACTCATCTTCGAGCGGATAGCCATGCTTCGCGCGGATCCAGTTGTTCACCAGCCAGCCGCCGATGCTGATCGCGATGATCAGGATTACGAAACCGGGACCTCCCCAATTCATTACATCTTCTCCTTCTCGGGCAGGGCGAGCGGCGTGCCGGTGCTACGTTCCTCGACGGCGTCCATGTTGCGCAATGCGTCGATCTGATGCGCGACGTCGTGCCCCTTGTCGGTGGCGATGCGTTCGAGCACGCGGACGCGCGCCTCCAGCTTCTCCACCTGCGAGGCATATTGCGCCGCTTTCTCGGCCGTATTGTCGGCAGTCAGCACAAGCTGCTTTTCCTTGTAGGACATGATGCGCTTGAAGATTGTGCCGATCAGGATCGTCACGGCGATCAGTCCGCCGACGATCGCGACGAGCGCGATAGTTTCTCCCGGCCCCATCAGTTGGTCCTTTCTGCATCTTGAGTTTCGAGGCGATGCTCGACGCGGCGCGTGTCGCGAAGTGCCTCGATCTGCGTGGCGATGTCGTAACCGCGGTCGGTGACGATGCGTTCGAGCACCTGCAGCCGTTCCTCCAGCTCCTTGACATGGCTGGCATATTGGGCGGCCTTCTCGGCGCTGTGTTCCGCCGTCGAGTTGAGGCGCTTCTCCTCGAGCTGCGCCCGGCTGCGGACCCAGACGATGCCGACCACCATCATGAATGGCGCTATGATTGCAACGAGGCCGGTCAGGTCTGCCATGTCATCGTCTCCTTATCCGGTCGCTTTAGCGGACCTGCTCGGCTTTCGGCGCGCCGATGGCTTCGTCGGCCCGGCGCACTTCGCGCAATGCTTCGATCTGGTGAGCCACGTCGTAGCCCTTGTCCGTGACGATGCGTTCGAGCACTTTCACACGGTCCTCCAGTTCCTGGACCCGGCTCGCATACTGCATGGAGCGTTCGGCCGTGTGCTGGGCCGTGCTATCGGCCTTCATTTCGGCCATCTTCTGCTGGTGTTTCGTCCAGATCGCCACGACCGGGATCGATAGCGCAATGATCGGGATCATCAGGGCCAGTAAGCCTTCCATTGGTGTAATTCCCCCTTCAGGAATGAGTTCAGCGGAGCCGTTCGATTTCGGCCGAGAGGCGCGGATTGCTGGTGACGTAGTAGGTTTCCACTTCCGCCAGACGGCGGTCGACATCGCGGAACCGGGCGCGGATCTCACGCGCGGTGCGCGCCGGGCTTTGGCGCACGCGCTGCCAGTATTTCTGCTCCTGGGCGTCGACATAGAGATGAGCAGGCTTCTTGTTCAGCAGCAGGCCGGCCAGGAAGTAGAAGGGGATGACGCCGCCGCTGGTCATGCCGACGAGCATCAGCGCGCCGAGCCGGACCCACAGGGCATTGACGCCCGTATAGTCGGCGATCCCCGCGCAGACGCCCATCAGTTTGCCGTTCTGCTTGTCGCGGTAGAGCGTGGTGCGTTCGGAGGTCATGTCAGTTTCCCTTGTTTCCAATCAGCCGGTCGAGTTCGCGCAGCTTCTGGTTGTCGCTTTCGAGGTCCGGCAGGATCCGCGGCTTGAAATCGGGATTGTCGGCGGCAACCAGGCGCTCGACCGTATCCATCCGGTCGTCGAGCCGCTTGGCGAGCTGGTAGAGCTCCTCCAGTAATTGCTCGTCGTCGGTGGTGATGGTCGCGGCGGTCTTCCACCTGGTGATGTAGTGCAGGATCAGCCACGGAAGCCCGATCGCGATTGTTGGTACGATGAATACTGCTTCCATGGCTCAGCCCTTTTCCTCCTGATCATTCGCTTCCGCGCTGCCCTTGCCGAGCGCGCGCTTCATCTCTTCGAGTTCCTCGTCGATCTTGTCGGAGCCCTCTAGCGCGGCGATCTCTTCGGCCAGACTCGGCTGGCCGCCTTCTGCGATCCGCAGCGAATCTGCGCGGCCTTCGGCGTAATCGACCCGCCGTTCGAGCTGATCGAAGCGGGCGAGCGCATCATCGACCCGCTCGGTCGAGAGAAGCGTGCGCAGTTTGACGCGATTCTCCGCGCTTTCCAGGCGGGCGGCGATCTGCGTCTGACGGCTGCGTGCCTCGCGCAGGCGGCTCTGCAGTTTCTGGATGTCTTCCTCATAAGCCCGCAGCGCATCGTCGAGCACGGCGATTTCCGCTTTCAGCTGCTCGCCCATATCGGCGGCCTTCTTCTTTTCGACCAGCGCTGCACGGGCGAGATCCTCGCGGTCCTTGCTGATTGCAAGCTGGGCCTTATCGGCCCAATCGGCCTGCAACCGCTCCAGCTTCACCGTGTGACGGTGCATTTCTTTCTGGTCGGCGATGGTGCGCGCCGCGCTCGCGCGGACTTCGACCAGCGTTTCTTCCATTTCGAGGATGATCATGCGGATCATCTTCGCCGGATCGTCAGCCTGGTCGAGCAGCTCGTTGAAGTTGGCGGCGATGATATCACGGGTACGCGAGAAAATTCCCATCCAGGGCACTCCTGCAGTCAAAGCATTGCTCGTCGGGGTCGGGCTGGAACGCAGCCGTTCGATTTCCCGGTCGAGGCGTGAGGCGCGGCGCTTTGCGGCGCCATCACCGTTTTCCTCGATCGGGCCAAGGGGCGTGTCGCCCTGTTCGGTCACGCCAGTTCAACCATATGCACACTCGCGACAAAGGGAGTGGGCGCCGCCCCGAGCTGATGCGTCAAGGCGAAGATGTTGAAGGCGACCATCGCTGCCATCGCAATGGCAGCGGCTTTTCCGAGCCGGGTCGAAAAAAAACGACGGTCATACATTGTGTCAAACCTCCAAATGTTACGTTCATATAATAGCAAACTGCGTGCCAAATGAAAAAATATTAGAAAAAACAGTGTGTTATCTCACCGAGGCGATGGGGCTATTGGCGCAGATTGCCAACCCTTGGGGATTTTCGCTATATATCGGCGCATGGAGCGGGAGAATCAGTTCATCGGCCAATCCGGCGCGTTTCTCGACGCTGTCGAGCGTGCCAGCCGCGCTGCCCCCATGCGCCGCTCGGTGTTGGTGGTCGGCGAACGCGGGACCGGCAAGGAACTGATCGCCGAACGCCTGCACCGCCTGTCCAACCGCTGGGAAGAACCGCTCGTGGTGATGAATTGCGCGGCGCTACCGGAAACGCTGATCGAGGCCGAGCTTTTCGGTCACGAGGCAGGAGCCTTCACCGGTGCGACCCGCGCGCGTGAGGGGCGGTTCGAGGAGGCCGACAGGGGGACGTTGTTTCTCGACGAGCTGGCGACGCTTTCGATGGGCGCACAGGAACGGCTGCTGCGCGCGGTCGAATATGGCGAGGTCACCCGGATCGGTTCATCGCGTCCGATGCGGGTCGATGTGCGGATCGTCGCTGCGACCAATGAGGACTTGCCGAAGCTTGCCCGCGAGGGGCGGTTCCGTCTCGACTTGCTCGACCGGCTGTCTTTCGAAGTGATCACTTTGCCGCCGCTGCGCGTGCGCGAAGGCGATATTGCTGTCCTCGCCGATTATTTCGGGCGGCGCATGGCAGCCGAGATCGGGTGGGAAAGCTGGCCGGGCTTCGCCGAACATGTGAGCCGCGAATTGGACGAGTACCCCTGGCCGGGCAACGTCCGCGAATTGAGAAACGTAGTGGAACGGGCGGTATATCGGTGGGAATACTGGAACGAGCCGGTCGGCCATGTCGTATTCGACCCGTTCGATTCTCCCTGGAAGCCGCTCGGCGAACGGGCGCACAAAAGCGCCGAGGATACGCACGGCGCAGCAGAGTCCGCTCCGGCCCGCACCGACTATGACGGAGTCGGAGATTTGCGCATGGCGGTGGACGATCATGAGCGCGCAATCGTCGAGCATCATCTCGGCCGGAACCGGTGGAACCAGCGCCAGACCGCCAAGGCGCTGGGCCTCACCTACGATCAGCTGCGCCATTGCATCAAGAAACACGGGCTGATGGAGCAGGACGCGGATTAGGGCCGATCACCATCACACTCAACAATTCGCCATTTGGCAGCGTGGCGCGAAGAAACAGCTTTCCTACAGCAAGGCGCCCGGCTCATATTCGCCCGGCTCTTTCACATCGTCAGTCCGATCCGATCCATTTCGCCCCGCCCCCGAAGTAGGCGGGCATGCGCGCCAAAGGAACGGCACGCACTTCAGTCTCTTCACTCCCAATTCGTCACCTCCGCGAACGCGGGGACCCAGTGGTTGTTTGATCGCGCAGAGTTCGCAAAGAAGCAGAGGTTTCTATCCGGGACCTCTGCAATCTCCGCGGCCTCTGCGCGAAACAATGACTTTGACTGGGTTCCCGCGTTCGCGGCAATGACGAAAGAGAAGTGCCCAGGCCTTCGCTCGTTTTGTGCCTCGGACTTCAACTGTGCCCCTCGTGCCCGGCAAAGTGTGCCCCTGTGCCCATGGTCCGCAAAGTCATGGAAATCCTCGCTTTTCAGGGTATCCAGACAAGGGCACACGGTGTGCCTTATGTGCCCTTCGCTGTGGTGATTGGTTCAGCTTTACCCCGCCGAAGCTTTCAGGGCCGCGCTGCTGGCGAGCTCCGGTTGTGTTGGCTCCGGCGCATGATAGGGCGGTAGCTCTCCCAGGTCGGGGCGCGGCGCATCGAATCCGCCTAGGAGAAAGCCTGTGCCAAGGGGTTGACGATGCACGGTATGAACCGCGATGGGACAGCCGTCACGCTTGGTCTCTACAAACAGAAGAACTCTCAGACCGCTGAGGAATCCGATTGCAATCTCGCCGCGCTGGGCCTATCTAGCCGCCATCCCGACATTGTCGCGACAAGGTCTGGTGCTGGCGCCTCCCGGGGCCGGCCCGAAACCTCGTGGCATCCCGGTCGGATATTTGGAGACATTGTGGCGGATATCGCGCGCCTCGAAAGCCTGATCGCACCTGTCGCCGAGAATCTCGGCTTCGAGTTGGTGCGCGTCATTGTCACAGCGTCTGAAGCTGGCGATGGCGAGCGGGCGCTGCAGGTGATGGCGGAAGACCCGGCCACAGGCCAATTGACGCTGGATCAGTGCGGCGCGCTTTCGCGGGGGATTTCCGCCGTGATCGATCCGCTGGAGGAAGCGGGCGAGGAACTGATACAAGGTCACTACTATCTGGAGGTCAGTTCGCCCGGCATCGACCGGCCGCTGACCCGGCCGAAGGATTATGCCAACTGGGCCGGGCACGAGGCCAAGATCTCGCTGATCGAGAAGATCGATGGGCACCGCAATTTCCGCGGCGAGTTGACCGGAATCGACGGCGAGACGGTGACAATCGCGGATCGCAAGGCAGGGGAGGTCTCCTTCCCCATGTCGGCTATCCATTCGGCGAAGCTCGTCCTCACCGATGTGCTGATCGCCGCCACACGGCCGCTGGATACCAGCGGCGCAGACGAAATTATCGAAGTCGAAGAAGAGAAGGCACTAGACTGATGGCCAGTCCGATTTCCGCCAACAAGGCAGAGCTGCTTGCAATCGCGAATTCGGTCGCGTCGGAGAAGATGATCGACAAGTCGATCGTCATCGAGGCGATGGAAGAGGCAATCCAGAAGGCCGCACGCTCGCGCTACGGCAATGAGAACGATATTCGCGCCAAGCTCGATCCGAACAGCGGCGACCTTCGCCTGTGGCGCGTGGTCGAAGTGGTCGAGGAAGTGGAAGACTACTTCAAGCAGGTTGACCTGGCGCAGGCTGAAAAGCTGGAGCCGGGCTCCAAGGTCGGCGACTTCATTGTCGATCCGCTGCCGCCGGTCGATCTTGGGCGCATCGATGCGCAGAGCGCCAAGCAGGTGATCTTCCAGAAGGTCCGCGATGCCGAGCGCGAACGTCAGTTCGAGGAATTCAAGGACCGCGCGGGCGAAGTCATCACCGGCGTGATCAAATCGGTCGAATTCGGCCATGTGATCGTCAATCTCGGCCGCGCTGAAGGCGTGGTTCGCCGCGACCAGCAGATCCCGCGGGAAGCCGCCCGTGTCGGCGAGCGCGTCCGGGCGCTGATCATGAAGGTGGAGCGCAACAACCGCGGACCGCAGATCTTCCTTACCCGTGCACATCCTGAATTCATGAAGAAGCTGTTCGCGCAGGAAGTGCCTGAAATCTATGACGGGATAATCGAGATCAAGGCCGCTGCCCGCGATCCCGGGAGCCGCGCCAAGATCGGCGTGATCAGCCACGACTCCAGCATCGATCCGGTTGGTGCCTGCGTCGGCATGAAGGGAAGCCGCGTGCAGGCCGTCGTGCAGGAACTGCAGGGCGAGAAGATCGACATCATCCCCTGGAGCGAGGACACGGCGACTTTCGTCGTCAACGCGCTCCAGCCGGCCACTGTCAGCCGTGTCGTGCTCGACGAGGATGAGAGCCGCATCGAAGTGGTGGTGCCCGACGACCAGCTTAGCCTCGCCATCGGCCGCCGCGGCCAGAATGTACGTCTGGCAAGCCAGCTTACCGGCCATCAGATCGATATCATGACCGACGCCGAAGCTTCGGAAAAGCGCAGCAAGGAATTCGCCGAACGTTCGAAGATGTTCGAGGAAGAGCTGGACGTGGACGAAACGCTTTCGCAGCTGCTTGTCGCCGAAGGCTTTGCCGAAATGGAAGAAGTTGCCTACGTTTCGATGGACGAACTCGCCGCGATCGAAGGTTTCGACGAGGGTCTGGCCGAGGAGCTGCAGAGCCGCGCGATCGAAGCGCTCGAGCGGCAGGAAGCGGCGTTCCGCGGGCAGCGCCGCGAGTTGGGCGTAGAAGATGCGCTGGCGGAAATACCGCATCTTACCGAACAGATGCTGGTGGTGCTGGGTAAGGCCGGGATCAAGACTCTCGATGATCTTGCCGACCTTGCGACCGACGAGCTGATCCCCCGCAAACGCGAAGCTCCGCGCCGCCGCAGCCCGGAAGGCATGCCTCTGAGGCGCGCTCCGCGCCCTGAAGACAAGGGCGGCGTGTTGGGCGAATTCGGCCTGACCGAGGAGCAGGGCAACGAGATCATCATGGCCGCCCGCGCACATTGGTTCGAAGACGAAGACGGCGCATCCGCGCCGGCGCCCGCCGCCGAGATTCCCGCTACCGAGGAGGCCGCCGATGCGGAATCCTCGCAATGAGGCGCTAGCGTCTGACATCGCCGGAGGCCCTGCGGCGCAAGATGATTCGCCGGGGCGGCGCTGTGTCCTTACCGGTGCGATCGCATCGCGCGATGCGCTGCTCAGGCTCGCTCTGTCGCCCCCGAACGAGAACGGGGTGTCCGAGGCCCTGCCCGATGCATTGGCGAGAGCGCCGGGCAGAGGTGCATGGGTCGGTGTATCGAAGCCGGAGCTTGCCGAAGCGCGTGCCAGCGGCAAGCTGAAGGCGGCGCTTTCGCGAGCCTTCAAGACCGGTCAAATTTCGATCCCCGAGGACCTTGAGGATCGCTACGATTCGGCACTGCGCCGCGCAGTGATGGATCGGCTGGGCTTGGAACTGCGGGCGGGCAACCTCATATTGGGTTCGGAGAGGATCGCAGCGGCAGCACGCGGCGGCACCGTCGCATGGCTCGGCCATGCCGCAGACGCAAGCGAAGATGGCCGCAGGAAGCTCGATCAGGCCTGGCGCGTCGGCAGCGATGCGGAAGGCTCGGGATTGGTAGGAGAGACCCTGCCACTGGACCGCGCTGCCCTCTCTGTGGCATTGGGCCGCGAAAATGTCGTCCATCTGGCGCTGACGGATGATGCGGCGGCCGCTCGGTTTGCGGTTCCGCTGGGGCGTCTGGTGCGTTTTGCGGGGGCCACCATGGCGGTTGGCAACGATCCCGGCCCGGGAACGATGGGCGACACGTCGTGCAAAAGCGCGGCGACAAATGGTGTTTGAAGGAATCTGAAGAGTTTATGAGCGAGAGTGAAGACAAACCGGCGCGGACCCGCAAACCCCTCGGCCTGACGAGGTCGGTGGATGCGGGCGAGGTCAAGCAGACCTTTAGCCACGGCCGCACCAACAAGGTTGCGGTCGAGGTCAAGCGGCGTCGCAAGCTGCTCAAGCCTGGCGAAACCCCGGAACCGGCGCCAGCTCCGGCGCCTGCGCCTGCGCCTGCGCCCGTCGTGGAAAAGCCCGAACCGAAAAAGCCTGCCGCGGCCAAGGAAACCGCACAGGAACGGACGGCCCGGCTCGCTCGCGAAGCCGAGGGCGATCGTCTGCGGCAGGCCGAAGAGGCGCGTCGCCGCGAGGAAGAGGAAAAGGCCAGGGCGCTCGAGGATGAGAAGCGTCGCGCGGAGGAAAACCGCAGGGGCGAGCAAGAGGTCGGTAAGCAGGAGCCGGAAGTTCCGCCGCCTGAGCTCGCCGAGGAAGTTTCTCCCGAAGCCGTTGAGACCGGCGAAGCGGTTACCGCGCCGCGCAAGTTCACGCCGGTTGCCCGGCCCGAACCGGCCAAGAAGCCCGAAAAGCCGGAGAGGAAGCGCGAGGAAAAACGCCCGACCCGTGGCGCCGAGCGGGTCGACCGCCGCCGTGGCGGCAAGCTGACCGTCAACCGCGCTCTCAACGAGGATGAGGGCGCTCGCGCTCGCTCGCTCGCGGCGCTCAAGCGCGCCCGCGAGAAGGAACGCCGCGCGCATATGCCCGGCTCCTCGCAGCCGCGCGAAAAGCAGGTCCGCGATGTGGTGGTGCCCGAGGCTATTACCATTCAGGAACTGGCCAACCGCATGGCCGAGAAGGGCGCCGATCTGGTGAAGGCGCTGTTCAATATGGACATGATGGTCACGGTGAATCAGACCATCGATGCCGATACGGCCGAACTGCTGGTCGAGGAATTCGGTCACCGCGTAAAGCGTGTGAGCGAAAGCGACATCGATCTCGATACGACCGAAGATGTCGATCCGGATGAATCGCTGAAGTCGCGTCCGCCAGTGGTCACCATTATGGGCCATGTCGATCACGGCAAGACCAGCTTGCTCGACGCGCTGCGTGGCACCGACATCGTGAAAGGCGAAGCCGGCGGCATTACCCAGCATATCGGCGCCTATCAGATTACCACCAAGGACAAGCAGAAGATCACCTTCCTCGACACGCCCGGCCACGCGGCATTTACGGAAATGCGCGCGCGCGGTGCGAATGTGACCGATATCGTCGTGCTGGTCGTCGCAGCCGATGACGGGCTGATGCCGCAGACGATCGAGGCGATCAATCACACCAAGGCGGCCGGCGTGCCGATGATCGTGGCGATCAACAAGATCGACAAGCCGGAGGCGAACCCGCAAAAGGTGCGCGAACGGCTGCTGGAACATGAAGTGATCGTCGAGGCGATGAGCGGCGATGTTCAGGACGTCGAGATTTCGGCCAAGAACAGGACCAATCTCGAAGAGCTGATCGAGAAGATCCTGCTGCAGGCCGAGTTGCTGGAACTGAAAGCCAATCCCGACCGCGATGCCGAAGCGACGGTGATCGAAGCGCAGCTCGACAAGGGCCGTGGGCCGGTCGCAACCGTGCTGGTCAATCGCGGCACGCTCAAGCGGGGCGACGTATTTGTAGTCGGCACGCAGAGCGGGCGCGTGCGCGCGCTGGTCGACGACAAGGGCAAGCAGATCAAGGAAGCTGGGCCGTCGCTGCCCGTCGAGGTCCTTGGCCTCAACGGCGTGCCGATGGCAGGCGACATCCTCTTCGTCGTAGAGAACGAGCAGCGTGCCCGCGAAGTTGCACAGTACCGCCAGGAAAAGGCGACCGAGAAGCGGACCGCACTCGCCCCGGCCACATTCGACACGATGTTCTCCAACCTCAAGAGTGACGTGATCGAATATCCGGTAGTGGTGAAGGCGGACGTGCAGGGCTCGGTCGAGGCGATCGTCAATGCGCTGCACAATCTCTCTAACGACGAGATCAAGGTCCGAGTGCTGCATTCGGGCGTGGGTGCGATCACCGAAAGCGACGTGACATTGGCGGGTGCAACCAATGCGCCGATCATCGGTTTCAACGTCCGTCCCAACGCCAAGGCGCGTGAGCAGGTCGAGCAATCCAAGACGCGGATGAAATATTTCGACGTGATCTACGAGCTGACCGAGGACATCGCCAAGGAAATGGCGGGCGAGCTCGGCCCTGAAAAGATCGAGACGGTGGTCGGCCGTGCGGAGGTCAAGGACGTCTTTCCTGCCGGCAAGAAGGACAAGGCGGCAGGCCTGCTGGTACTCGAAGGCGCGATCCGCAAGGGGCTCCATGCCCGCCTCACGCGCGAGGACGTCATCGTGTCGCAGACCACAATCGCCTCGTTGCGCCGTTTCAAGGACGATGTGGAGGAAGTTCGCTCCGGTCTCGAATGCGGCGTGATGCTGGCCGACACCAACGATGTGAAGGCTGGCGACATGCTCGAAGTCTTCGAAGTCGAGCTCCGCGAACGGACGTTGTGATCCGGGGCTCCGGCCCTACATTGAGGGCCGGAGCATCACGCTATGGTACGCCAGCAATTTACCCCCGAGCAGCATTCGGTCCGCCTGCTGAAGGTGGGCGAGCGCGTGCGTCATGTGCTGAGTGAAATCCTCACCCGCCAATATGTGCATGACGACACTCTCAGCGCGCATACGGTGAGCGTCACCGAAGTGCGGATGACGCCCGATCTCAAGCAGGCGACCGCCTATGTGAAGCCGCTACTCGGCGCACATGAGGAGGAAGTGCTCGACGCACTCAGAAAAAATACCGCCTATCTCCAGCGGGAGGTGGCCAAGCGCCTCGCCTTGAGATTCGCGCCCAGGCTCAAGTTTCGCGCCGACGAGAGTTTCGAGGAGGCCGACCGGATCGAGAAGCTGCTGCGCGATCCCAAGGTGGCCCGGGATTTGGGAGCGGGAGACGAGGAATAGCCAAGCTCTATTTCTACTATGCCAGCATGAATGCGGGGAAGTCGACCACGCTGTTGCAGGCCGATTTCAACTATCGCGAGCGCGGCATGGCGACGATGCTGTGGACCGCCGCGCTCGACACACGGTCGGAAGGCAAACCGCTGGCGAGCCGGATCGGGCTGGCGGCCGACGCTCATCTGTTCGATGCGGCGACCGATTTCTGGGCGGCGGTGGGCGCAGCCCATGCGGAAACCTCGCTGTCCTGCGTGATGGTGGACGAGGCGCAATTCCTCACCCAGCAGCAGGTCTGGCAATTGGCGCGGCTGGCCGACGAGTCCGCAATTCCGGTGCTCTGCTATGGCCTGCGGACAGATTTTCAGGGTAATCTGTTCCCCGGATCGGCGAAGCTTTTGGGGATTGCCGACAGTCTGGTCGAATTGAAGGCGGTGTGCGAATGCGGGCGCAAGGCGACAATGAACTTGCGGATTGATGAAGGTGGCAATGCCGTTGCGGCCGGCGCACAGACGGAAATTGGCGGCAATGAAAGCTATCTCGCGCTGTGCCGGAAACATTTCCGGGAGCGGTTGGATGGTTAAATTTGCCGTCATTCCAGCGCAAGCTGGAATCTACTCGAGTTTGCGCGTCCTTTTGGGAGATCCCAGCTTGCGCTGGGATGACGGATGAGGATGTTGGAGAAACTTTCGACGACACTTGTACAAGGCCCTGTGCGGCTCGAACCATTGACCGAGCACCATCTCGAACCACTGCGCGCTGCTTGCGCGGAAGATCAGGAGATCTGGGACATTTATCCGGTGTCCATGCTTGATGAGAATTTTGATAGCGCGATCAAGGCCTTTCATGACACCAATAACTGGGTCCGCTTTGCAGTGATCAATAGCGAAACAGACGCGGTTGTTGGCATGACCAACTATATAAATCCCGACCAG
>DASWIR010000411.1:0-5523 GCA_036397575.1 Alteraurantiacibacter sp.
TGACAGAGATACTATCATCAAGCGTTTTGAGCGCGCCGCCGCAACGCCTTTGCGGGTTCTTGATAGTCTCTATCGTCTGCCGATAACCTATCCGAGCAAAGTGGCTAAGAATCAGGAAGTATCCTATCCTACAGCGAACAATACTTTGGCGCAGCTGCAGGAAGCTGGGATTCTGACGGAAGTCACGGGCCAAAAGCGAAATCGAGTTTTCGTGTACCGCAAATACATGCAGCTGTTTGACGAACTTTAAGGCTCGCCCTTCTGTTCGGGCTGATTTTTTACGAGCTTCCCAAGTCGCTCCTTGAAGCGCTTCTCGTCGTCGTCACATTCAAGCTCGCGGCTCTGGCCGCTATCGCGGTCCACTAGCGCCAGAATGCCCCCACGGCTTGCAGAATCTTGTAGAGCGGAAGGCGGGCGTGCTCGAACACGGTGCCGACCTTGGCCGTGCGTTTGTAAAGTACATAATCCCACCTTCCCTGCCGGCGCCCCTATCTTTGCAGGAGATTGCGGGCCTGGCTTGCGATTTGCGCGAGCATGGCCGGTGTGACGGGCGCCGCTGCCTGCGCCCTGGCGATCATCGCGCGGAACTGGCGGATCGCGCCGGTGCTTGCCTGGGCCCATGTGGCGATGGCGCCGGGCGGATCGGCCTTGGCCGCCTTCTTCTTCGCGAGGCTGCGCAGGAAGTCGAGCCGCATCTGCTGGAAGTCGCGCGCCAGGCCTGCAACGAGCAGCCGCTCCCAGGGATCGGAGGGGGCCATCACCGCGGCGGTGCTCTGCGCCCAGTCCAGTCCCAGCCTTGCGCCGAGATCGGTGAAGGCTTCCGCCAGGCTGGTCGCAGGGATGCCCGTATCGACCGATGCTTTCGCAAGTCCGATTCCTCCATCCATATCGAAAAGATGCGCGACCTTCGCGGCCAGTTTTTCCGGCGCGCCAGCGTCGATGAACAGGGCGCGCAGACGGGCGGAATGCTCGCGTGTATGGGCCTCCAGCAGGCCTTCCGCCGCATCGCCCAGTTCGGCGATTCCTTTCGTCAGTTCCCCGATTACCTGAGAAGGCGGCTTCGCGCCGGCGCCCACGCGCAGCAGGTCGGCCATATGGCTGCGCATGGCGAGCGCGACATGGTCGAGCAGGGAAAGCCGGGCTTCCTCGCCCATTCTCGATGCGTCGATGGCCGCCCAGATAGCGCCGACCCCGAGTAGCTCTTCTGCACAGGCGAAAGCGCTGGCGACTTCGGCGAGGCCGACCCCTTCCTCTTCGGCGAGTTCGAAGGGATGGACGAGGCCGAGGCGGTTGATCACGCGATTGGCGAGCTTGGTTGCGACCAGCTCGTGCCGCAGGCGATGGGCGAGGATATCGTCGCGCCATTCGGCCTGCATCGTTTCGGGAAAGGCTTCGACCAGCATTGGCACCAGCGCTTCGTCGCTTGTGTAGTTCGCGGCCTCGATTGCGTCCTGCAAAGCCAGCTTGGCGTTGGACAGCAGCACTGCGAGTTCCGGGCGGGTCAGCCCTTGTCCATCCGACGCGCGGCGAGCAAGCGTTTCATTGTCGGCTACGCCATCGGTCCTGCGATCGAGCTCGCCGCGTTCTTCCAGCATTTCGATCAGCCGCATCTGCGAGGCGGCCGCACGCGCACCGCCCATTTCGGCCTGAGACAGCGCCAGCGTCTGCAGCCGGTTGTCCTCCAGCACGATCCGGGCGACCGCTTCGGTCATGCTTTCGAGCAGGCCGTTGCGCCTTGTATCGGCCAGCCGCCGGGAGCGGCGCGCCGGAGCCAGTGCGATCTTGATGTTGACTTCATTGTCCGAGCAATCGACGCCGGCGGAATTGTCGATGAAGTCCGTATTGATGCGTCCGCCCGTGCCGTTCGCTCCCAGGAGAGAAAATTCGATGCGGCCGGCCTGCGTGATGGAGAGGTTTGCGCCTTCGCCGATCACCTTGGCCTTCACGTCGCGTGCATCGACCCGCAACGCATCGTTGGACGGGTCGCCCACCTGCACGTTGTTCTCCGAAGAAGCCTTGATGTAGGTGCCGATGCCGCCGAACCAGATAAGCTCCACGGGCGCGGAAATGATTGCCGAAATAAGGTGGTCGGGTTCGATTTCCTTCGCCTCGGTCCCCAGCGCCTTGCGCATCTGGGCAGAGAGCGGGATGCGTTTCATGCTGCGCGGGAAGACGCCGCCCCCTTTGCTGATCAGCTTTTCGTTATAATCGGCCCAGCTCGAACGCGGCAGCGCGAACATCCGTTTGCGTTCTTTCCAGCTTGCGGCCGGATCGGGGTCGGGATCGATGAAGATGTGGCGGTGATCGAAAGCGGCAACCAGCTTGATGGCTTTGGAAAGCAGCATGCCGTTACCGAACACATCGCCCGACATGTCGCCGCAGCCGACCACTTTCACACTCTCGCGCTGTACGTCGACGCCCATTTCGAGGAAGTGACGCTGAACGGAAATCCATGCGCCGCGCGCGGTGATCCCCATCGCTTTGTGGTCGTATCCGTTGGAGCCGCCGCTGGCGAAGGCATCGTCGAGCCAGAAATTCTCCTCTTCGGCGATCGCATTGGCGGTATCGGAAAAGCGTGCCGTGCCCTTGTCGGCCGCGACCACGAAATAGGGATCGTCCCCATCGCGGATCACCACACCTTCGGGGTGCACGACCTTGTCGTCGACAAGGTTGTCCGTGACCGACAGCAGGCTGCGGATGAAGATCCTGTAACTCTCCTGCCCTTCGGCCGCCCAGCCGTCGCGGTCGCGTGCCGGGTCGGGCAGTTGCTTGGGGTAGAAGCCGCCCTTCGCGCCAGTCGGCACGATCACGGCATTCTTCACCCGCTGCGCTTTCATCAGACCGAGGATTTCGGTGCGGAAATCGTCGCGCCGGTCGGACCAGCGGATGCCGCCGCGCGCTACCGGCCCGGCGCGCAGGTGGATGCCTTCGACGCGGCGCGAATAGATGAAGATCTCGCGCCATGGCACGGGCTTGGGCAGCGCAGGCACCGCGGCGGATTCGATCTTGAAGGCGAGCGCGAGATCCTTGGCAGGGGCAAAGGCATTGGTGCGCAGCACGGCGCCCATCGCTTCATGGTAAAGCCGCAGCAACCGGTCGTCGTTGATCGCCGTGACCTTGGCGAGGCCTTCGCGGATCGCCCTTTCCGCGCTCTCTTCGGCCTTGACGCGATCGCCTTTGAAAGCGGGGTCGTGCCGCGCGGTGAACAGGCCGATGAGGCCATGCGCGACTTGCGGCGCACGGCTGAGCGCATCGACCACCGTGTAGATGGTGAAGCCCATGCCCGTCTGACGCAAATAGCGGTAGAAGGCGCGCAGCCAATCGGCGGCCTGTGCGCCGAGCGCCGCGCCGATCACCAGACGGTTGAACACATCGTCTTCGGCGAGGCCGTTGAGCACCGCTGAAATCGCTTCCTCGATCGCCTCGGTTCGTTTGAGCACTCGCGCAGCATCTTCGCCCTCGGGCAGGGCGAGGAGGAAATCGTGGATTGTCCCGCCGTCTTTTTCCACCAGACCGGTCGGAACTTCGGCGAGTACGCGGAAGCCGAAATTCTCGAGCGCAGGGACGGCGTCGGACAGGGGGAGCGAGCCCTTTTCCTGGTAGATCTTCAGCCGCAACTGGCTGTCCATGTCGCTCGGCAAGCGGAAAAGCCGTACGTCGCGCGCGAGCGGGCGATGCGGCTCGTTCGCGGCGAGGCGGCGCAGGCGGGAAATGTCCACCGCAGCCTCGGCCGGGCCATAGCTGGCACGGTAATTGGGCGGGAAGCTCTCGGCATAACGGGCAGCAATGGCCGCCGCGCGGGCCGGGTCTTCGGTTTTGGCAAGTTCCGCCTCGACCGCTTCGGTCCAGCCTCGCAGCATGGCCTGCAGCTGCGTGTCGAGCGCGCCCTCATCCGGCGAGGCCTGCCCGTCGCGAATGTCGAGCACGAAGCGCAGCATCGCGAGATTGCCTCCTTCGACTTCGAGGCCCCAATCGAGCACCGTCGCATCGGCCGCCCGCTCGAGCAAATTCTGGATCTGCAGCCGCGCCGTGGTCGAGAGCATGTCGCGGGGCAGCCAGACGAAGCCGAAGAGGTGGCGTTGCAGCGGCGCCTCGATCAGCACCAGGCGCGGGCGCGGGCGGTCTGCCAGGCTCATCATCGCAGTCGCGACGCGTTCGATATCCGACGCGGAAAATCCGATGATAAGGTCGTGCGGCAACGCGGTCAGCGCGTACGCCAGGCCCTTGCCGGCATGGCTGTCTGGATCGAAGCCGAACTTGCCCATCAGGTCGGCCATCTGTCCGCGCAGGCGCGGCACGGAGGCAGGAGGGGCCGTCATCGCCGCGCTGGTCCAGACTCCGGCATGGATGGAAAGCGCTTCGACCCGGCCTTGCTCGTGCAGCGGCACGATGAACAGGTCGAGCGGGACGCGGCGGTGCACTTGCGAGAGGATATTGGCCTTGATCACCAGCGGCGCACCGCCCCGTCCATCCTCGCCCGCCCGGTCGAACCACTGGAAAGCACGCTTATAGGACGGGTCGCTCAGCAGCTGGCGTGCGCTCTTGCGGCATACGCCGAGCATTTGCGACTGGCTGCCGTCTCGCCGTTTCGTGACATGGCCGAGCTGGGTCATCATGTCCTCGCCCAGCCAGCGCAGCAGCGCTGCGCCCTCGCTGCCGGCAACGTGCGTCGCATCCTCGGCGATCAATTCGCGCATTTTCGGCCAGTCCTTCACCGCTGCGCGGACGTCCGCCAGCATGGAGGAGAGCGCGGCCTCAAGCGTCCGGCGCTGCCGCGCATCGACTCGCGCGGTCTCGACATAGATCATCGATTCGCGAGTTTCGCCTGCGCTCGCGCCGACCGGGATTGCGCTCAGTCTGCCATTCTCGCTGCGCCGCACCGGCACGACCGGGTGGACCAGCATGTCGATTGCGAGGCCCTGCGCGGCGATGGTCGCAGCGGCCGAGTCGACGAGGAAGGGCATGTCGTCGTTGATCAGCGCGATGCGCATGAAACGGCGCGTGCCGGTTGCGCTGCGAAGGACGACCACGGGCCGGCCTTCTTCGCGCTTTTGCGCCGCTTCGAGCAGGAAGCTCGCCGCTTCGCGCAAATTTGCGCCTTCGAGCTTCTCTTCGCCCGGAAGCTGCGAGGTGCGAATTCGCTTCTCGAGGATCGCCAGCAATTGGCCCTGCCCGGATTTCCCGGCCTGCTTGGTGGACTTCTTCGCGCCGCCCTTGCCGACGCGCTTCCTTGCTTCAGACGCCATCTGCGTCATTCTCCCGAACGGTGCCGAGGTGGTAAATATCGGACGCCCCTAGCTCTTTGATCCGCGGGGCGAAAGCATCGACTGGTTTTTTCTGAAACTAATTTTCGCAAATACCAATTGTTCCCGTTCAGCCGTCCGGCCATCCGCTCGAGCATCGCGAGCTTATACTCACGGCTGCATCCCCACAGGCCTTGGGCTGTATCGGCATTTAGGCACTATCCCCCTCTCCCAACCCTCTCCCGCAAGGGGAGAGGGCTGAATGCCGATACAGCCTGGC
>DASWIR010000412.1:0-3096 GCA_036397575.1 Alteraurantiacibacter sp.
CTTCCCAGCTCTCATAGTCGTAAGGCTCTGCAGCGGTCTGAGCCGTGGCCACTTCGCCGCCGGCTTGCGCGCAGCCTGCAAGAGCCATGGCCATGGCGCCTGCAACCATAGCTGCAAAGCGTCCGCTGCGGCGCTGCGCGCGCGGCAAATTAATGTGCTGGAACATCCTCACCCTTCTCATGCCCACCTGTTTTGGCGAGAAGCCGGAGAATCTCCCGCGCCCGCATTGCGGCGAGACTAGACGAGAGAGGTTGTTCCCAACAAGGGGCAATCACGTCGCAAATTGACAAAATCCGAAATTTTTGCTGCGCGAGGTCAGCTTTCTTCACTGCCTTCAGCCGGAGGTTCGACCGCGCGGTCGTACTCGCCGGTGGCGTTGAAGATCTTGGAGGCTGTGAATGCCCCTGAAGCGTCCAGCACGATCATGACATTGTCCATCGTCTGGTTCTCCCAGTACCAGCCGTGGATCCCGGCGAAGGCCGGGTTATAGATGCCCTGCATCGTCTGCGCCGTGTCGATGCCATAGCTTTCTGTCAGCGCCACGCCGCCTTCGAAAGGATGGGCGTGCATATCGTATTTGAGCGGCGCGCTGCCTTGCCAGCTAAAGGCGATCGGGCCGGGCTCGTCGACCACATATTTGAACTCGATGGACTCGAAAGGCGCGAGATCGAACTCCCAATGGTCTGTCAGGCCTGGCCGTGCCGAAGGCGCGGCATCGGTCAGTTCGAGCACGCCGGTCCGCTTCATCCCCCGTTCCAGCTCCACACTGGCCGGTTCGGCCATTTCGGTAAGGCCCAGCGATTTGCCGACGCCGGTCGGGTCGATCCCGAATTCGGCGGGCAGGATCACGAACAGGGCCAGCGCGCCGATGGCCACCGCGGCGATCCCGCCGCCGATAGCGAGCTTGTTGCTCGAACTTGCAGGAGCGGTTTCGGATTCGGTCATGACGAGAAATATCCTTGTATCTGATAGGCCGTGAGTAGCACGCCGGCGATCACCAGGCCGACATTGGCATAGCGCGCGCCGCGTTCAAAACTCGGCCGATCGCGCCATATGTTGAGGAAGAAAACCACGGCGGCGAGCACGAGCACCTGCCCGATCTCGACCCCGACGTTGAACCCGATGAGATTGGTCAGAAGTCCGTTCTCGGAAACCGACAGGTCCATCAGCTTGGTCGCAAGGCCGAGCCCGTGGAACAGGCCGAAAATGAGCACGGCGAGACGCGTGTCGAAGGTCCAGCCTAATCTCGCGAAGCCGCCCAGATTCTCGACGCCTTTATAGACGACTGAAAGGCCGATGATTGCGTCGATAATATAGGGATTGGCCCCGGTGCCGAGCAGCACGCCGCCCATCAGGGTCAATGAATGGCCGATGGTGAACATCGAGACATAGATCACCACGTCGCGCAGCCGGCGCAGGAAAAACACCACGCCGATGAGGAACAATATATGGTCGTATCCCGTGACCATATGCTTGGCCCCGAGATAGAGGAACGGGATGAACGCAGGCCCGTCGATCGAGGCGACATAGGCGCGGTCGCCCTCCGCCACGTCGTGTGCCCAGCCTGTCGCGGGCAACGTCACGAGGATGCAGGCGAATGCGAGAAGCGGCCAGGCTCGGCTGCCGATCGATGGCATGCGGTGATTCACTGGGCGGCGGTTTCGCCTGCGGCATCGGGGCCGTCACCCGGGAGCGGCGGCGGATCGACATCGCCGACATAGGCCTGGTGGCAGGCGCGGCAGACATTGTACATCAGCCCACCTGTCTCGAACACGGCGTCGCTATCCTTGTCGGCAGCGGCCTGTTCTGCCTTCACCCCGATTTCGACCAGCGCCCTGGAATAGGTCATCCAGTCCTCGCCGCGCCCTTCGGCGAACATCGGCGTCATCAGCATATTGCCCATTTCCGTCACGGTGGCGGCGGCGCTGCGCGTTGCAAGCCAGCCCTCTTCCGTGGTCGGAGTGAGATCGTGCTCACCTTCTTCGTCGATAATGAAACCAGCCGAACCCCAGAAGACTTGCGCCTGCGGCTCGACAATATAAGCCATCAGCTGCTGTGTATTATGCGCGGTGACGAATTCGCCGCTCGCTGCACCGCCGCCGGCATCCCCTCCCTCGGAGCTGCAGGCGGTGAGCAGGCCGAATGCGGCGCAACTGGCCGCGAGGGTAAAAAGGGGCTTCGTCATGGCTTCATCTCTCTCCACGCGCGGCTTCGGTTGAGAAAGTCGCGTCGGTGCTGCAATTATCGACCGCGGGCCTTTCACGCAAATTGACTCTGAACATTTCCATTTGACGGATTTGGCATAGGTCAAATTGACTTTGCCCGAAATTTCTGCGCGAAGAACGCCCGGTTAAGCAATGGCTCACCTTGGTATTGCAACATGCGGGCAATGGCTTCACGTAACACGTAATGGGCTTGGAAACGGAACAAGATGAATATCAGCATGCACATCTACGCGAAAATCGGCGTCGCGGCGTTCACTCTTTCGGCGCTGGCCGCTCCACTGGCCCTGGTATCTGCCAACGCACAGGGCGCGGCGAATGCCGACCTTGCCCAGGGCCGTCAGCTCTTTGCCGACTGGTCGTGCGGCAGCTGTCATGTGCTCAAGGATGCCGGCGGCACCGGGCAAATCGGGCCTGCGCTGGATGGCAATGCGAACATGACAAGGGATTTCGTCATCAGCCGCGTCGCCAACGGCCAGGGCGCGATGCCCGGCTTTGGCGGGCTGATGAGCGATGAGGAAATAGCCGTACTTGCCGACTATATCGTCGCAACCAAGCAGTAGGCCACATCTGCAATTATTGCCGACTCCTCCGAGCCCTTCGAGACGCTCGGACTGCCGCGGCGCGGCAGTTTATCCTGAGCGCCGCCGCAGGCGGCGACGAAGGGTCCTCGCTCCTCAGGACGAACGGAAAAATTCAGTTTCACCCTTCCGTTCGTCCTGAGGAGGGCTCGAAGCCGCAGGCTGAGAGCCCGTCTCGAAGGACCGGATCCCGGCCTTTCCGTTCAGGAAGCCCGCACGTGGGCGAGAAAGTCCTCGACCTGATGGCGCAGGACAGTGGCCTGGCCTTCGAGTTCGGTCGCCGAAGTCAGGAC
>DASWIR010000413.1:0-3398 GCA_036397575.1 Alteraurantiacibacter sp.
ATCACCGCCATGCCCGCAATGAAATAGCACACGACATAGGCGGCAAGGACGGCCGCCACGCGCCAGGGGGCAAGCTGAAGCCGCGCGGTTTCGCCGGCGCCCTTGCGAGCCTTGCCGGTCAGCAACATGGCAGCGCCCGAAAGCACGGCAATCGTCAAGGTCATGTAGGTCGCCCCGGTCAGGGCCGTGGCGATATCGATCAATCCGAAAACCACCGCCTCGTTCAGCACATTGACCACCCCGACGCCAAAACCCAGCGCCAGCAGCGCCATGAACAGGCGCATGCCCCGGGCGGGCGTGGCCATCGCCAGCAGCAGGAAGGCCGCGAGGTACAGTGCATAACCGAGCGCGAATGTCATGAGCCGATCTCCCTGGCCAAGGCCGTTGTCAGAAGGCGCGTCATGCGCCGCGCGTCATCGTAAGGCGGACCTTCCATCGCCCAGAGCGAACTCAGCCCGAGCTGCATCGTCTTGAAAGCAAGGATGAACTCGGCGCAGTCGAAGCCCGCGCGGACCAGGTTCCGCTCGCGCAGTTCGTCGAACAGGTCCGTGAGCGCCGCATCGAGCAATGCCTGGAACTCGGTTAGCTCGCGGTGGAGCGCGGGGCTGGTCAGCGCGCGTGCCAGGAACACCTGCACGAACGCATGGTAGCCGGACTTGCATTCGAGCAGGCGCCAGGCTGCGGCATCGAGCGCTTCGGCCAAAGTGTCGGCGCGTGCGAGGTCGCCAAAGCCGCGCAACGCTTCGCGATCGAGCTCGATCACGAAGGCGGCAAGCATGTCCTCCTTGGCCGCGAAGTAGTTGTAGACGGTGCCTTTGCCGACATCGGCGTGGGTCGCCACGTCCTCGACCGAAACTGCGTCGATGCCGTTCCTGCCGAACAGCTCGACCGCACTCCGCAGGATGCGGGAACGCGTTTCAACCTTCTTTCTTTCACGAATTCCGACTTTGGTCATAAATGACCTTAGTCATATTATTGCTCGAACGTCAAGCTTCGCGTGCCCGCCCTACTCTAGGAATTACAGGGACGGGAAATAGTTCACGGCGAAGGGTGTAAATAGGTATACTGTCCCCCTAATAGGATGAAGGTTCACCTAGGCCGCTTTTCCCGTCATTGCGAGGGACCGCAGGTCCCGCGGCAATCCAGATTCGTGCGTTATTCGTGCGTTCTGGATTGCTTCGTCGCTTCGCTCCTCGCAATGACAACTCCCGGGAGGAAATTCATGCAGCTCGATCTTGTCGATGTGTTCGGTTCCACTGCGATGAAAGGCAATCCGCTCGGCGTGGTGCACGCAGCGGACGGACTCGACGAGGCGCAGATGCTGGCGCTGACGCAGTGGCTCGGCTTTTCCGAAACGACTTTCCTGCTGCCGCCGACCGATCCGGCGGCGGATTACCGGGTGCGGATATTTTATCCGGCGGGTGAACTGCCCTTTGCCGGGCATCCGACGCTCGGCAGCTGTCATGCATGGCTGGGAGCGGGCGGTGTGTCTAAGCGCGAAGGCGTGGTGGTGCAGGAATGCGGTGTCGGGCTGGTCGAAGTGAGGCAGGATGGCGAATTGCTCGCTTTCCGGGCGCCTGAGCTGACTCGCAGCGGACCGCTTAGCGATGCGGAGCTGGCGGAAGCCGTGCGGGTCACCGGAGTGGACGAGGCGGCGATCGTAGAGGCGGTCCATGTCTCCAACGGCCCGAATTGGCAGTTGCTGCGGCTGCGTTCATCGGAGGATGTGCTGGCGGCGGAGCCGCTCGCGAAAGCGCCCGCCGGGACCGATATCGGCCTCGCGGGTCCGGCGGGCGAGGGTAGCGGGATAGATTGGGAACTGCGCGCCTTCTTCGCCAACCAGCATGGTGCGATCGTCGAGGATCCGGTGACCGGCAGCTTCAATGCGGGGGTGGCGATGCATCTCTTCGCTACCGGTCTGGCGAGCGGGAGCTACATTGCCGCTCAGGGACGCAAAACTGGAGCGGATGGGCGGGTGCATGTGACGCAGGATGCCGATGGCTCCGTCTGGATCGGCGGGCGCTGTGACACGGTCGCGCATGGGGCGGAGCTGCCGGCGCTGGATTAGAAGTGTCCTGATGTACTTAGAGCCGTTCGCCCTGAGGAGCTTGTGAAGCCGCAGGCTGAGCAAGCGTCTCGAAGGGTGAGCGGCGGTGCTTCGAGACGAGGCCTCAGCCTGCGGCTTCGGCCTCTCCTCAGCACGAACGGGGTGGGTTCAACCTGAACCGGAAAAGCCCTCGCCGACAATTCCGCCGAACGATCAGCGGCACTGCAGGTTGCCGCGGTCGATCTCGCGGCCGATCAGGCCGCCGGCTGCCGCGCCGAGGATGACGCCGAGCGTCTTGTCACCTCGGCCGGCCAGCTCATGGCCTGCGAGCGCGCCGACGCCCGCGCCGATGAGAAGGCCGGTCGTGCCGTTGTCGCGGCGGCAGTAATAGCGGCCGTTATCGCCGCGCCACACATAGGAATTGCGCGTGACACGCCGCGGAGTGATGTAGCGCCCGCGGTCGTCGTAAATCGAACGGTCCTTGGCGCGCTTGCCATGGGCCGGCGCCCAGGACGGCGGATCGGCAAGCACGGGGGTTGCGGGGACCGCCATCGCGGCGGCGGCGAATGCAAGAGCGAGCTTTTTCATTTCGCATTCCTTTTTATCAGTACCGACAGGCAACGAGGGTGGTGCCCCGAAGGTCCACAACGCCAGATGAACGTGCCCAAACCGGTGGAGTTTCGCGACGAACCGATGCCTCACGTACGACGAAATGCTCAGACGACAAAAGTCGGCCCCTGCTTCAGCCGATGCGTTTGAGTGTTTTTTCCCGCAGTTTCGCCGGCAACAGGTCGTGCCCTGCCAAGCGGGCCATCTGCGCCTTATCGACCGGCGTCGACGTGCCCCACAGGGTTTCGAACATCCGCCTCATCGACCACTCGGGATCGCCGCGCCGGGTGCGCTCCAGCATGTCGCCGGATTCCGCCTCGCCGGTTTCGATCACGCGATAGAACCAGCCGCTCCGGCCGCTGGCGAGAATCTTCGCGACCATGCCCTTGCGGCCGAAACGATGCTCGATCTTCCAGCAGGGCTGGCGCGGCTGACACGCTTCGAGCAGCGCTGAGCCGAGCCGGAACCGGTCGCCCAGGAGGACCTCGTCTTCGGTCAGGCCGGTGGCCGACAGATTGCTGCCGAAGGCTCCCCGCCGGCCCAGCAATTCGTGCTCGCCGATCTCCTCGCGCCAGAACGAATGATGATCGAAAGGATAGTGATGCACCGCCATATCCGGTCCGCCGTGATGGACCTTGTCCACCTGCGTGTCGCCATCGAGGCCGAGCGTGTGCACGGCCACTTGCCCTTCGAGCGGCTGTTTGGCGATCGCGCTCTGCTCTTCGCCGCGGAAGGATATGCC
>DASWIR010000414.1:0-9985 GCA_036397575.1 Alteraurantiacibacter sp.
CCCTCGTCATGCTGAACTTGTTTCAGCATCCATTCTTCCACCTGGACTGGCCGACAAGGAGGAGAAATGGACCCTGAAACAAGTTCAGGGTGACGAATGTGGAAAGGGCTATCCTCGCCATTGACTTCGTGTTTGCAAACAACCCAATCGCCAAAGAAAAAGGGGCGGATCGCTCCGCCCCTCAAAGTCCTGATCGCGATTGGAAGAAGTGTCAGCCTTCGGCCGTGTCGAAGACGCGATACTTCTCGTTGCCGACGAAGCCGAACTTGGTCACGCCGGTTGCCTTGATGATGTTCAGCACCTTGGCCGACAGGTCATAGCTGGCATTGGGTTCGGGCTCGAACTGCAGTTCGGGTTCGACCGCCATCTGGGTCGTTTCCTGCAAATTGGCCACCAGCTCACCCTGACTGATCGGGTTGCCGTTCCACAGGATTTCATTTTGCGGAGTCAGCACGACCTTGTTCTTGATGGGATCGATCGGCGCATCGGTTGGCGGCGACGGCTGCGGAAGGTCGATATCGACCGAGTGCGTCGCCACCGGAATGGTGATGATGAACATGATGAGGAGCACGAGCATGACGTCGATCAGCGGCGTCGTGTTCATTTCCATCATCGGTTCACCGTCGTCGGTGCCGCCTGACATTGCCATTGCGGATTACTCCTTGTTCTTCGCTTCGCCGGCTCAGCCGTTCGGATCGACCGGGTTCGAGATGAACCCGACCGTCGGATAGCCGGCCGCCTGCACATTGTAGATCGCACCCGCCACGCAGCGCCACGGCGCGTTCACATCGCCGCGGATGTGGACCTGCGGGATCATCTCCGGGTTCTGAATGATCGCTTCGACGCCGCCTGCGCTCTGCACGATCCGGTCGAGGCGGTTAAACGCCTGATCGTACAGCTCTTGCGAATCGACCGGGGTGAGATTGTTGAAATAGACCCGGCATTCGCCATTGCGCGACGCACCTTCGAAACCCGGATCGCCCGCGCTCCGCCCGCCGTCATCGGAAGTGCTGACCGTAAGCAGCAGATTTTCGACCTTGTCCTTCGATTCGATCGACACGAAGACCGGAATCTCGAGCCTCTCGATCGTCTGGATCGCGATCGGAACGGCGATGAGGAAGATGATCAGGAGCACCAGCATCACGTCCACCAGGGGCGTGGTGTTGATGTCCGACATCGGCCTTTCTTGTATGCCTACTTGAGCAGCCATTTAACTACCTATCCTTTGCCTAACCCTGCGGGATTGGGGCGGACCATGTGAGATCCGCCCGCGATCCTTGGACTGTCAGGCCTTGGGTGCGCCGACGGGAGCCGCAGTAGCCGGCCTCGCGGTCGTGGCGGCAGGCTTGGCCGGAGCGGCCGCCGGCCTCACCGTGCCATGCGAGCTGATATTTGCCAGCAGGTCGGTCGAGAAGCCGTGCAGCATCTGGGCGAGGCGCTTGTTGCGGCTTTGCAACCAGTTGTAGGCGAGCACCGCCGGCACGGCGACGAGCAGGCCGATTGCGGTCATGATCAGCGCTTCACCGACCGGGCCGGCGACCTTGTCGATCGAGGCCGAACCGGCGAGGCCGATATTGATGAGCGCGCGATAGATGCCGATAACAGTACCGAGCAGGCCGATGAACGGCGCGGTCGCGCCGGTCGTCGCCAGGAACGGCAGGCCGCTGGCCAGCTTGGCGTTGATCGCATCTTCCGAACGCTCGAGCGAGCCGTGCAGCCAGTCATGGGCTTCGAGGCTGTCCTTCATCTTGTCGTGCTGGTCTTCCGCAGCAAGCGCGTCATCCACGAGCTGGCGCCATGCGCTGTTCTTGGGGAGTTTGTTGGCGCCTTCGCGCAGGCTCGGCGCGCGCCAGAAATTGGCTTTGAGCGACTTGAGCTGGCTGAAGATCTTGTTTTGCTCGAGCAGCTTGGTGATCAGGATGTAGAACGAGCCGACCGACATGATGACGAGGACGCCGAAGATCGAGTAGGCAATCAGGCCGCCCTGATTGAGGGCCTCCCAGAAACCGAACCGGTTCACCGGAGCCGCTTCGCTGGCGGCGGCAAGGAAATTGATAAGCATGCGATCAGTCCTTCTCAGGGTTGAACTAGAAAACCAAAAAGCCCGGTGCGGCGAACTGCCGACCGGGTGGAAACTCAGTTGAGCCGGTAGACGATACGGGTCGACCAGCTGGCGGAAGTCGGGTTGCCGGCAGCGTTCAGCGCCGGATCGAAGCGGGCGTAGCGTTGCATCCCGTCGCAAGCTGCACGGTCGAGAATGCTGGATCCGCTCGAAGAGGTCACCGAACAGGCAGAGACGCGGCCTTCGCCATTGACCGTCACCGAAACACCGACCGTGCCCTCGGTACCGTCACGCACGGCCCGGGAAGGATAGTTCTGCTGGATTCGGGATGCCCAGCTGCGCTGGTTGCGCGGGCTGACGCCTCGCGCCTGTGACGGGGGCGGTGGCGGCGGAGGCGCGGCGATCGGGATCACCGGAGCCGGCGGCGGCGGCGTCGTCACCGTCTGGATCGGCGGCGGAGTCGTCGACACGTTGATCGGCGGCGGCGGCGCCACGGGCGGCGGCGGCATCACCTCGTCCGGCGGCGGCGGCGGCGGTTCCTCGGGCTCGGGTTCCGGCTCGTCGACGTCGACGGTCGTGACGCGCTCGATAAGTTTCTTGGTTGCCGAATATGCAAGGCCCGTGACCAACGCATAGCCGACTGCCAGGTGTATCAGGACCACAATGATAATCGCGACAATGCGATTACCGCTCATTCCTTGATCAGCGTAAGCCATTCAGACGCGTCACTCCGATCGATCTTTCCACCCAACATGGGCTTCTGCACGGCGCAGAGATTCGCATCCCTGCCCTTGCCTCCAACAATTGTCCACCCTGCCGTCTGCTTGCGGCCCTTTCCGGGAAGCTTACGGCCCGGCAGGGCCCGTAACCGAGGCTGTATTCTATATCTCGCCCCGGCAAGCGCCGCCTTTAGCGACGAAGCCTTATATGGGCAAACGCTTTGTCGGTTAAGACCTGATTCACCCATGCGAGACTGAAACAAAGCGGGCGGCGGACCGTTGCGGGACTGCCGTCGGTATTTGGCGGAAGCGGTTCAGGAGGAACGAAATATGGCAGGCCAGGAACCAACCGGCGCAGGTGCGCCAACCGCCTTCTCAAAGGCCCGCAATGGCCCGGCCGCCACTGCGATTCTCGCTTGTCTCGCATTGATTTGTGGCAGTATCGGCGCTGGCGAAGCCTCCGCGCAGGAGGCCGCAGCGCCGCTTGCGCAACCGGCCTATGCCGACCTTGTCGACCTCGCCGATCAGGCGAGCATCGTCCCCATCGTGGCCATCACCGGACAGGCCGCGGTCGAGCCCGAGCGCTCCCCAGGTCTCTTGCCCGGCATGGTCCGGCTCTACATCGAGGCCGATACCGAAACTCTGCTTTCGGGCCGCGGCGGGATGGGCGAATCGGTCGCATATCTTGCCGATGCGAATCTGGCCGGGAATGGGAAAGCGCCGAAGCTGAAGAAGGCGCGGATGATCTTGTTCGCCGATCCGGTTCGCGGGAGAATCGACCAGCTCCAGCTTGTCGAACGCGATTCGCAATTGCCGGCAACACCATCGACAGAGGCGCGGGTCCGAGCGATTCTCGCCGAACTGGTTTCGCCCGACGCACCGCCGCGGGTCACCGGAATACGCGACGTGCTTTCCGTGCCAGGTAACCTCGCAGGCGAATGGGAAACGCAAATTTTCCTCGCCACGGAAAACCGGGCACCCGCTTCGATCACGATTTTGCGCCGCTCCGGTCAACAGCCGCAGTGGGGCGTATCCTGGAACGAGCTGGTCGCTCATTCGCTCACCCCGCCCGGGCGCGATTCGCTCGAGTGGTACCGCCTCGCCTGTTTTCTGCCTGCCGAACTTCCGGCAAGCGCCAGGCTCGGCAGCGATCCCGCAGCGGGGCGTCAGGCGGCGACGGATTATGCACTGGTGCTGCGCGACCTCGGCCCGTGCACGCGAACGCGCCGCTAAACCGGCTCGATTCGCCCTAGCCAAGCGGCACTCGCCGCCCTAACCCGCGCCCCGCAGAATAGGGGTGTTGCAGATGGCCGAAGAATTGCGGGTCGCCCTCGCCGGTCTCGGAACCGTGGGCAGCGGCGTGATCCGTCTCATCGAAACCAACCGCGAGCTGATCGCGGCCCGTGCGGGCCGTCCGATTCGCATCCTTGCGGTCAGCGCGCGCGACCGCATCAAGGACCGCGGTGTCGATATTTCCGGCTTCGCCTGGGAAGACGATATGACCGCGATGGCCGCGCGCGAGGATGTCGATGTTGTGGTCGAGCTTGTCGGCGGTTCCGACGGGCCGGCGCTCGCGCTGGCGCGGGGTGCGTTGAAGGCGGGGAAAAACGTCGTTACCGCCAATAAGGCGATGATCGCGCATCACGGGCTGGAACTGGCCGAAGCGGCCGAACGGGCGGGCGTCGCGCTCAAGTTCGAGGCGGCGGTCGCAGGCGGCGTACCGGTGATCAAGGGGCTGCGCGAAGGCGCTGCAGCCAACAGGATCGAGCGTATCTACGGGATACTCAACGGCACCTGCAATTACATCCTCTCGACCATGGAAGATACGGGGCGCGATTTCGCCGACATATTGCGCGAGGCGCAGGAACTGGGTTTTGCCGAAACCGATCCGACTTTCGATATCGAAGGGGTCGATGCGGCGCACAAGCTGTCGATACTTGCAGCCATCGCCTTCGGCACGAAGGTGGATTTCGATGCAGTCGACACGACCGGCATCAGCCGTGTGCGCGCCGCGGATATCGAGCAGGCCGCCGTGCTCGGCTATGTCATTCGCCTGATCGGCATGGCCGACACGGTGCATGGGCCTGACGGGATATGCCGTCTGTTTCAGCGGGTCCAGCCCTGCCTGGTCCATCGCGACCACCCGCTGGCCAGCGTCGACGGTCCGACCAATGCAGTGGTTGCGGAAGGCAATTTCTCGGGCCGGCTGCTGTTTCAGGGGGCGGGGGCCGGCGATGGGCCGACCGCCAGCTCGGTGGTCGCCGACCTGATCGACATCGCCCGCGGAGACATCGGGAAGCCTTTCTCGATTCCGGCCGCCTCGCTGGAGGCTTGCGCGCCCGCCGATCCGGGCGGCCGCACAAGCCGTGCCTATCTGCGCTTTACCGTGACTGACCGGCCCGGCGTGCTGGCGGAAATCGCCGCGGCGATGCGCGATGCGGGCGTTTCGATCGAAAGCCTGATCCAGAAGGGCCGGCCGGAGGAAGGCGGCGAAGTTCTGGTCGCCATGGTCACTCATGAAGGGCCCGAAAGCGCGGTGCGTGCCGCGCTCGGCCTGCTCGAAGGGTCGGACAGCCTCACCGCCTCGCCGCTGGTAATGCATCTGATCAGCTGAGCCCGCCTCGACATTGACATATGGGCGGCGTAGTCGCGCGCCAAACCATGTCTCACCGCAAACGGAAGCGATCCATGCCCAGCAAGAAACTCTCCGCCAGCCATGTGCTCGACCGGGTCCTCGTGATGGAAATGGTCCGGGTAACGGAGGCGGCGGCCATTGCGGCCAGCAGCCTGGTGGGACGCGGCGACGAGAAGGCGGCCGATGCCGCCGCTGTCGAAGCCATGCGGATGGCTTTCGACGAGCTTGCGATCGATGGCACGGTGGTGATCGGGGAAGGCGAGCGCGACGAGGCGCCGATGCTGTTTATCGGCGAGAAGGTCGGCGGAGCGCCGGGCACCGGCCCGAAGATCGATATTGCGCTCGATCCGCTTGAAGGCACCACCATCACCGCCAAGGCCGGGGCAAATGCGCTGGCCGTGCTGGCGGCGGCGGAGGAAGGTTGCCTCCTCAACGCACCCGACGTCTATATGGAAAAGCTCGCCATCGGCCCTGGCTATCCCGAAGGCGTAATCACCCTCGAAAAGTCGCCGCGCGAAAATGTCGAGGCGGTGGCCAGCGCCAAGGGCGTCGCGCCGGGCGACATCATCGTTTGTGTGCTCGACCGGCCGCGCCATGCCGAACTGATCGCCGAATTGCGCGGCCTCGGCTGCGGCATCCAGCTGATTCCAGATGGCGATGTTGCCGGCGTGATCGCGGTGACCGATCCCGATACGACGATCGACCTCTATATGGGCTCGGGCGGCGCGCCCGAGGGCGTGCTGGCGGCGGCCGCGCTGCGATGCGTGGGCGGGCAGTTCAACGGGCGCCTTCTGTTCCGCAACGATGATGAGAAAGCGCGCGCGCGCAAATGGGGGATCGAGGATCTCGACCGCATCTACCAGCTGACCGATCTTGCGAAGGGCGACTGCATCTTCGCCGCCACCGGCGTCACCGATGGCTCGCTGCTCGATGGGGTCAAGAGGCTGCGCGGCGGAGTGATGACCACCGAAAGCGTAGTGATGCGCGCCAGCTCGGGTACGGTGCGCTGGGTGAAGGGCGAGCATCGCCACGGCTGAGCGCTTCCTCCGCGCATTTCCACGGTCTGGGGCAGCCCACAGGTTGCAATCATATGACGCTGGTCTAGAGGCGGGGCGAGCCGAATCCTGCGCCGCACCGGGGGACCCAAGTCGCATGAAGATCATGGCTGGCAATTCCAACCTGCCACTGGCCCGCGCGATTGCGGCCTACCTAGAACTGCCGCTGACCGATGCCAGCGTCCGGCGCTTCGCCGACGAGGAAATTTTCGTCGAGATCCACGAGAATGTGCGCGGGGAGGACGTGTTCCTCCTCCAGTCGACATCCTATCCGGCGAACGACAATCTGATGGAGCTGCTGATCGGGATCGACGCGCTGAAGCGCGCCTCGGCCAAGCGGATCACAGCGGTCGTCCCTTATTACGGGTATGCCAGACAGGATCGGAAGCCGGGGCCGCGCACGCCGATCTCGGCCAAGCTGGTTGCCAATCTCATCACCGAGGCGGGCGCCAATCGAGTGCTTTCGGTCGATCTCCATGCCGGGCAAATCCAGGGCTTCTTCGATATTCCGACCGACAATCTCTATGCCGCGCCGGTGATGGCCGCCGATATCCAGGCACGGTACGGCGACGAGGATCTGATGGTGGTCTCGCCCGATGTTGGCGGCGTGGTGCGCGCCCGCGCGCTGGCCAAGCGGCTCGACAATGCCCCGCTGGCGATCGTCGACAAGAGACGCGAGCGGCCTGGCGAATCCGAGGTGATGAATATCATCGGCGACGTAAAGGGGCGCGCCTGCATCCTGATCGACGACATCGTCGATTCGGGCGGTACGCTGTGCAACGCGGCGCAGGCGTTGCTCGATGCAGGCGCAAAGAGTGTCGCCGCATACATTACCCACGGCGTGTTGTCGGGCGGCGCGGTGGCGCGGGTCGACAAGAGTGCGCTGACCGAACTCGTGATCACCGACACGATTCTGGCAACCGATGCAGCGAAGGATTCGGGTCGCATCCGTATCCTCACAATCGCCCCGTTGATCGGCGAAGCGGTGCGCCGCATCGCCGATGAGAGCTCGGTGTCGAGCCTGTTCGACTGATGCGGCCGCTTGCCCTCCTGCTTTGCCTCTGCCTGGCCGCCTGCTCGCAGGAGCCGGCCGAGGAGCCCCCTCGCTTTGGCGAAGGCGTCAATGTCGGCATGGAAATTCCCGAAGGGCTTCAGCCCGGCTCCAACGAAATGCTGCGATCACCCGTGGAGGCGGCACCCGATCTCGAAGTGATCGTCTCCGACGTGATCATTCCGCCGGGTGCGACTGTGCCGGCGCATTCGCATCCGGGCGAGGAATTCGCCTATGTGATCGAAGGCTCGGCGGTGCATGTCGAGGAAGGCAAGCCGGACCTCGATGTGGCTGCGGGCCAATCTTTCGTCATCCCGCCAAATGCCGTCCACGCACCGCGCGGCGGGCCCGAAGGCGCGCGGGCGATCGTCTTCCGTGTCCACAGGAAGGGCCAGCCGGAGCGTATCCCGGCCGGCGAATGAATCTCTCCGCCGAAATCGCCCTGGCGCAGCGGCTCGCCGATGTTGCGGGCGGCACGATCCGCCCGCATTTCCGCACCTCGCTCGATGCCGAGCGCAAGCAGGATGCGACGCCGGTGACTATCGCCGACCGCGAGGCGGAAGAGGCGATGCGCGTGATGATCGAGGCGGAGTTTCCGGCCGACGGGATCATCGGCGAGGAATTCGGCGCGCACAATCCGGGCGCGTCGCGGCAATGGGTGCTCGATCCGATCGACGGCACGACCTCGTTCCTTGCCGGACGCGCGACTTTCGGCACTCTGATTGGCCTGGTGGTCGATGGTTTTCCCGTGCTTGGCGTGATCGACCAGCCGGTTCTGCGCGAACGCTGGGTCGGCGTGGCCGGGCAGGCGACGATTTTCAACGGCAGCGAAGTGCACACGCGGCCTTGTAAGGAACTCTCCGCGGCGACGCTTGCCACTACCGGGCCGCATTATTTTTCCGACGGAGAGGGCGCGCAGTTCATGGCGCTGGCTGCGCGGACCAATCACAAGTGCATGCTGATGGGCGGGGACTGCTACAATTACGCGCTGCTCGCCTCCGGCCATATAGACATCGTCTGCGAAGCTGGGCTGAAGCTGCACGATTTCGCGGCGCTTGCCCCGATTGTTGAAGGCGCGGGCGGGACCATGTGCGACTGGAACGGCGAACCGCTCCATGCAGCTTCGGATGGACGTGTGCTGGCGCTGGGCGATGCCGCGCGGCTCGACGATGTGCTGGCGGCGCTGGAAAGCGGCGCTACGCATCGCCACTGATCAGCCCTGATTAATCCCTTGCCCGAAGACGAGCAGATTTCCGTCGGGCGCCCGGACCATCAGCTCGCGTTGACCGTAGGGCTGGTCGATCGGACCGTGGACGTCGGCAGGCGCCAATTCGGCCAGCTTTGGCCCAATCTCGGCCAAAACCTGCTCCAGATCGCGGACGTCGATGTAGTAGCCGAAGCCTCGATGCGGCGTACCAAGTTCCTCTGGACAGCTGCTCTCCAATATTCGGATAGCGGCGCCTTCCCGTTCGACATAGGCGTAGTTGGACTGCCGGAATGGCACTGTGAAATCGAGTGTCTCGGTGAAGAAGCACAAGGCCTCATCGAGATCAGCCACATGCATGAACGGCGTGATCTGGTAGGTGTTGCCGCTCACCTCTTTGGGCCGCCGATCGACCAGGTGAAGCCGAACGGGTCCTCGATCTGGCCGTAGCGGTCGCCCCAGAACTGGTTCTCGAGCGGGAATTTGACCGCGGCGCCCGCGGCAACGGCCTTGTCCCATGCCGCATCGGCGTCGGTTACCTGAAGGTGGAGCGTGGTGCCCGCCGGTTGCGGGAGCGCTTCGCCTCCCTCGCGGTATTCGGGAAAATCGTCATTGAGCATCAGCGAACCGCCATTGACCGAGAGGTGCGCATGCATCAGCCGCTTGCCGTCATCGGCGAGGCTGCGCATCTCCTCCTTCGCGCCGAACGCCTTCTTGTAGAACTCGATCGCTTCCGCCGCTCGGCCGCTGCCGATCGTAAGGTGTGCAGTAACGCCGCCTGCCGGGCCCTGATTTTCCTCCGCCATGTTCCTTCTCCCCGAGTCGATGGAAGAGCGCGGCATAGCACCGGCTGCAGCATCGCGCTTGCGTTTCGCGGCGGGCGGCACTAAAGGCGCGCCCTTCACCGACACGCAATCATCTGCCGGTCTGGCCAAAAGGGCTGCCAGGGCTGGCACGAACGTGTCCCTGAACACAGGAGACGAAAATGCCCAAGCTGAAGACCAAGAGCGGTGTGAAGAAACGCTTCAAGATCACCGCCACGGGCAAGGTCAAGCATGGTGTCGCGGGCAAGCGCCACCGCCTGATCAGCCACAATGCCAAGTACATCCGCCAGAACCGCGGCACCGAAGTGGTCTCCGACGCCGATGCGAGGACGATCAAGAAGTGGGCGCCCTACGGGCTGAACTGAGGAGTACTTAAGCCATGCCACGCATCAAACGCGGCGTTACGACGCGCGCCAAGCATAAGCGGATCCTCGA
>DASWIR010000415.1:0-3680 GCA_036397575.1 Alteraurantiacibacter sp.
ACCGTCTGGTTGTCGCTCTTCCGTGATAAGGACCGTGAGACGTGGATCGTAACGGGCTATGGCAAGAAGAACGATGCCGGTAGTCCGTAAGAGGGGAGAGCGCTCAGAGGAAATGCTTCGGAAAGGGACGGCCCCGGTGGACAGGCGGGCTGTAACCCCGGCAAGCCCACGCGCCGCAGCGTCCTGTTTAACAACTGCAGTGGGAGCGGAACCGCCGCTTGTGAATGTAAGCGTTTGGGGGCGCGCCGACAAGCGCATCTGCGATGCTTCTTGGCCTTGGTACAGCAGTCTTGTCCCTGTACCGCTTGGGCAACCGCGAAACGCGGGTACTGACAGGGTTTGTGCAACGGAGCTGAAGGGACGCCCCCGGTGGACAGGCGGGGGGTGACCCCGACAAGCCTACGCGCCGCAACCCCTGGTTTCAGGACCGCGGTGGGAGCGGAGGCGCCCTTGGCGAATATAGGAAATACAACCAATGCCGGCAACCGCGGAGCACTGAGCGATTCGCGCAGCAGGCCCGGTACGGCTCCGTAGGAGACCATCATGGTGGACGGATATTTCGGTGGCGGCTTGGCGGAAGCCGAGCGCGAGGCGGCGGCGCGCCGGCAGAAAGAGCGCCAGAGCGGCATCCAGGATGGCGATCCGGAAGCACGGAACGACATGGCCATGCAAACGGCCGGGCAAGCCGAGGCGGATGCCAGGCTGTTCGCCGGGCAGCTGCTTGCCGCGCGCAGGTCCGGCAACCAGGAGATCTACGAGCGGACGGAGCGGACGCTCGCTCCGATGCTCGCCCGGCAGGTCGCCGTCGCGATCGCGGGGCGCAAGCGTATCCCGTTCGACCAGGCCATGGGCGAGGCGGAGCCGATGGTGCAGGCGATCGTCGCCAAGATCAGGGGTATGTCGGGTGTCGCGAGTGTCAGCGATTTGATGGGCAACGCGGAGTCTCTGAAGACGCTGAACGTCGCCCCTGGGCGCGCGCCCGGATCGATCGAATTCGATGCAGCGGAGACCGCGCAGGCAGCGCTTGCGGATGGCAACGGCAAATCGGCTTCCAGGACGCCGCTATCGTTGAGCCGAGAGGAGCTCGCCGACATGGCCAAGCAGGCGCCGATCGGCGCCTATCGCGGCGGCCTCGGCGCCCTTGACCTGCCGGCGAGCATCGACAATGCGCGACGGGCGCTGATTCAATGGCTGGTCCCCGACATTCGCGAACGCCTGGCCGCAATGCCTGGCGCTACCCCGCAGATGCAGGAGGCGCTCGAGCGGAAGCTCCGGCCGCGCGAAGGCCTTGGCACGACCATCGGCAAGGCTGTCGAGGACAATCTCTTCAAGCTGCCGGATCCGGAAACGGCCGCCGGGCGCTATACGCGAAATGCGGTGGAGTGGGCGATCGGCGGACTGATCGGCAAGAACCCCGCCGCCGGTGCGGCGATGGGCGGCGCCGGCGGGCTGACCTCGCAGCTCGCCGATGAACTCGGGGCAAATCCGTTCCTCGCGACTCTGGCGGGGATTCTCGGCGTCGGCACGGCGGCCGGGCTGCGCAGCGCATTGGCTACGACGCCGGGCAAGATACTGCGCAAGTACTACACGAAGAACATCACGGACGCGGAGTGGGAAGCGGCCATCGCCAAGGCGGACGAAGCCCTGGCGCAACGCATGCCCGGAATCGCGTCGGAGCAGTTCGGTCCGGAGGGCGCGGCGCTTCAAACGCTGACGCCCGATCTCCGGCATTCGGCGCTGGGCGCCGTGCCGTTCGAGTCCACGCTGGTGCGTCGAGCGACCGAAGTGCCGGTCGCGGTGACGCGCGCGGCGGAAACGAGAGCGCCCGCTGAATTGGTCAAGGCCAAGGAAGTTGGGGAAATCGCCGCGGAATTGGCCGACATCTCGAAAACCAACGCGCAATCGATCGACGCGCTCGCGGCGAGGCTTGGCCGAGAAAGCCCTCTGGCCTTCGCCGCCATCGTGCAGCGCCGCCTGGACGACGCGCTGAATGCGGCAATGCAGACGACCGAGGGTCGTCCCAATCTGTATGTCGGTCCGCAATTCTACGACCAGGTCATGGGCACGCGCGCGGCGATGGAAAATACCGAAGCGATGATCCGCAATGTGGCCGCCGCACAAGGGCGCAGTGCGGACGATGCCTGGACCGCATTCTCGCGCGTGATGGAAGTGCTCCGGACACAAGGCAGCATTCCCGGCATGGGAGCGGGTGCGCGCGGCGCGGGCGAGGCGATCGAGGAAGCATCGCGCAATATCGGCCTCGGACCCGTCGACTGGACCAAGAAGGTCGTTCAGACGAAGATCCGGGACGACAATCTGCGCACGTTGATTGACGCGTTCACCGCAAGCGACCGGAACAATGTCCGGCTGCTGCGCGAAATCGCCAACGCCAGGGACCTGCCTACTCTGGATGATGCGATCACCGCGCTGTTCGCGGCCGACACCGATCGTCGCGACCGCTAGACTGGCCTGGCAACCAGGCGTCGAGCGCATGACTGTCTGTAGCATGACCGTCTTGCCATTCTCGGTGGCAGAATGGATACTGCGTTGCCGAGCGCGAGGCGAGTTTGACCGCATCCTCCATAGCCGACTTGGTCGGTGCAGGCGCCCTGGTGCAGCGAGCCGCTCGCCGCGGTTTGGCCGACGCAATGCGCGATCTCGAACAATCGGCGGAAGCCGAATTTCGGGCAGCGGGGTTGTACGCTGCGGCCGCGGATGCCACGTTGCCGCTCGTCGATCGGGTCTGCGCTGCGAGAAGCAAGGTTCCGGAAGCCGATCCAGCCTGGCGCGCGCTGCAAGCGTTGGGCAGACAGCCGATCTGGCGCGAGCTGCATGAGCTGGAGTGCTGGCTGTTGCTAAGCATACTTCGCAACAGCGCGGGCTTTCTTTCCCATTGGGGCGAGCCGAAGAAGGTCGGTGAGGATGATGAGCTGGATCCGAGTTTTCGTGATCTGATCAATGCGCTCAAAGTGGCGAGTCCGAACTATCAGGCTGGCCTCGAGGCCGCACAACGCTCCGTATTTCGCCGGCATCATCTGGAACAAGGGCACTTTGCAAGCGTGGCGCAGACCGCTGATCTTGACCGGATCATCGGTTTTCTGATCGAGCCCGGTCCACTGGACGCCTGGGATGTAGACGAATTTCTGCGCTACGTCGCCGCGCAGGACGCAGCTGCTGCTCCGCTGATCGCTCGCCGACGCATCGAGCTGGCGATCGAGGCGATCTGGCGGGCCGATGGCGATGCCACCAAGCGCGCCGGGGGATGGTTGTACGGCGAGCTGTTCGCTATTACCCGGCCTGCAAAAGCCACGGAATCCATGATCCGCCGTGCGGCATTGGCGCAGGGGCGAGACGCCGATAAGGCCTGGTCGGATTTCACGCGGCTGATGAGCGTTTTCCGGCTGCAAGATAATGAGTTCCTGATCGAATCGACGCCTCGGCCCGGTCTCGGCCGCAGGTTGCTTGATGCGATTGGGGCGAGGCTGTGGCCGGGCGTGGGGCGGACCGAACCGCGATGCCCGGAATCCCTATACGGCGACGGAATCAAGAACTGGTGGCCGCTCGTCAATCGTAAGGAGACGTTGCGCCGTCTTGCTGCGGTCTGCACCTCGAACGAGCCTCAAGATATCAAGCTTGTTCAGAACGTCGCCCGGGCGAAGAGCGGATGGCCGTTATATGCC
>DASWIR010000416.1:0-8368 GCA_036397575.1 Alteraurantiacibacter sp.
GGATCTGCTCGAGAAATACGCCGAGCCCTGCCCCGAAGCACTGGTCGAAAGCGCGCTCGACCATATCAAGCTGCTGCAGGACCACGATTTCCACGAGTACAAGGTGGCGGTGAAGGCGAGCGACGTGTTCCTCGCGGTCGCGGCCTACATGCAGCTCGCCGACGCGGTCGATTGCCCGCTGCACCTCGGCATCACCGAGGCGGGCGGGCTGATAGGCGGCACGGTTAAAAGCTCGATCGGCATGGGCAACCTGCTGTGGGCGGGGATCGGCGACACGATCCGCGTCTCGCTCTCGGCGGAGCCGGAAGAGGAAGTCCGCGTCGGCTTCGAGATATTGAAGGCGCTGGGCCTGAGGACCCGCGGGGTACGGGTCGTCTCCTGCCCCAGCTGCGCGCGGCAGGGCTTCGACGTGATCCGCACAGTGCAGGCGCTGGAAAGCCGGCTTTCGCACATCAAGACGCCGCTCTCGCTCTCTGTGCTCGGCTGCGTGGTCAACGGGCCGGGCGAGGCACGCGAGACCGATATCGGCATCACCGGCGGCGGCGCTGGCAAGCACATGGTCTATCTCTCGGGCGTGACCGACCACCACGTGTCCGATGCCGACATGCTCGACCACATCGTCGAGCTGGTCGAGGCCAAGGCGGCGGAGATCGAAGCCGACATGAGCGACGCAGGCCGGGCGAGCCAAGTGCCTGCGGAGGCCGCCGAGTGAGCCTTTCCATCCGGGACGCTGTGCCCGGTGACCTGCCCCTGATCGCCGAGTTGATCAGCGAATTGGCCGAGTTCGAGAAACTCTCGCACGAAGTTCGCTTCGACGAGGAAGTGCTGGGCCGCAAGCTCTTCGGCGAGCGGCCCTATGCCGAAGTTCTGATGGGCGAAATCGACGGCACGGCGCAGGGGTTCGCGCTGTTTTTCCACAATTTCTCGACATTCGAAGGCCGGCCGGGGATTTACCTCGAAGATCTCTATGTCCGGCCCGAGGCACGCGGCGCTGGACTGGGCAAGGCCATGCTGCGGCACCTCGCTGCGCTCGCGCTGGAGCGCGACTGCGCGCGGCTGGAATGGTGGGTGCTGGACTGGAACGCCCCTGCAATCGGCTTCTACCGGTCGATCGGAGCGCTACCGATGGACGAATGGACGGTAATGCGCATGAATGGCGAGGCGCTTGCCGAGCTGGCCTCTGTGAAGGACTAGGCCGCGCTCAAAAAGCGGCATACCCGGGCTTTACCGCCGGTTAAGCACGCTGGAGTAGCCTTCGCGCCATGAACCTCAATTCCGCCATCAAGCTTGCCATTATGGTGCTGGCGCCCCTCCTTTTGCTGGCGGTCTTTGCCGGCAGCGATGGGGATACCGACGACGGCGCGCCGGCCGAGTCACCGAAAGGCGCTGCTTCCACCGCAAGCGAGGCGGGCTGGGGCGCGCAGGATGTCACTCTGGACCGCCGCGACGACGGGCATTTCTACGCCGAAGGGATGGTGGAAGGAACGCCGGTGCAGTTCCTGGTCGATACGGGCGCCAGCACGATCGCGCTGACGGGCGAGGATGCAGAGGCGATCGGCATCTACTGGAGCGAAGACGATATCGTTCCCGTTGCGCGAGGGGCCGGCGGCATGGTGCACGGGGTGCAGGTCACGTTGGACGACGTGCGGATCGGCGATTTCGAGGCGCACGGGATCGAGGCGGCCGTGATCCCCAACGGCCTGCCGATATCGCTGCTCGGCCAGAGCTTTCTCAAGCAAGTACCCGATGTCGCGATCCAGGGCGACATGATGGTGCTGAGCAACTGACAGGAGCCCCTTGCGCCTGTTTGGCATGAGGCGGTATTGTAGTTGTTATGGATGGGCCGGTGGGAATGATGAACCGTCGATCGATGCTTGCGGGCGCGCTGGCCGGAGGAGCCGCGCTCACCCTGCCCATGAGAGTCGCCGCACAGGCGCACAATCTTTCGCCCGGCCAGGCCTATATCCTCGAGCTCGCCCGCCGTGAAGTTGCCCGCGCCGGCGACAGCCTGTGGCAGCGCGACCTTGCCGCGGTTGCCGATTTCGGCGCCCATTCGTCCTATCCGCGGTTCCATTTCGCCAATCTCGAAAGCGGGACGGTGCGCAGCTACCTCGTCGCGCACGGGGCGGGGTCGGACCCGGAGCATGATGGCTGGCTGAAGCATTTCTCCAATATCGAAGGGTCGAACGCGACCAGCCGGGGGGCTTACGTCGCACGCGAATGGTATGACGGCCAATACGGCACCTCGATCCGGCTCGGCGGGCTCGAGCCCGACAATTCGCTGGCCGAACGGCGCGCGATCGTGATGCATCAGGCCCGCTATGCCACGCCCGAACACATCCAGCGCTGGGGCCGCCTTGGCCGTTCCAACGGCTGCTTTGCGATGGATCCGCGCGACTTCAAGAATGCGCTGTGGCACCTCGCCGGCGGCAGGCTCGTCTTTGCCGATCGATTGGGAGTGGGCGTTTAGCTCAGGCTCCTGGCGCTTCGATCGGCACCACTTCCTCATTGGTTACCCGCGCACGGTCGCGCACCCGCGGCGCGTCGAAGCTCGCCAGCACCGGCGCGTCGCGGCCATATATATCGGGGAACGCACGGAGGTTCCCTTCGATGTCGCTGCCCATGGTGAAGTAGGCGATGTAAACGGGCATGGTCTTCTTCACAGGCACGCGGGTATATTCGCCCGAGGTCGAGATCTCGATCGCTTCTTCCTTGGTGGCCCCCTGCCCGAGGATCGCGATCGTCATAGCCAGTTCCAGCGCCCGCTCGGTGCGGATACAGCCATGGCTGTAGGCGCGGTTGGCGGTGTTGAAGAGGTTCCTGTTGGGCGTATCATGGAAGAAGATCGCATGCGGATTGGGCATGTCGAGCTTCATCACGCCGAGCGAGTTGGTCGGCCCCGGCTGCTGGACCACACTGATCCAGCCATTCTCGCCTTGAGTGACCTTGTAACCCTGCGACCTGGCCCAGGCCGGGTTGTTGAGCGCACGCTGGCCCAGCCCCTCGCCCTTCACAATGCTTTGCGGCACCGTCCAGGTCGGATTGAAGATCACGCCTTCGACCAGTTCGGCCAGCTGCGGCGTCGCCGTGCGGCCGGGCTTGCCCACAATCGTGCGATAGGTGCGGATGATCTTGTCGTTCACCGTCAGCCGCAGCTGATATTCGGGCACATTGGTCAGCAGGTATTGCGTGCCGAGGTTGCGCGGCAGCCAGCGCCAGCGGTCCATATTGGCGCGGATCATCTCGACCTGCTTCGTATTGGCCGGGTCCGCTGCGGCCAGCGCCTGCTTCAGTACCTGGTAATCCGGCGTTTCCGGATGAAGGCCGGCGAGCGTGCCGGCAATGTCGCCGGAAAAAAGCGCGGTCTTCATCAGCCAGTCGGTTGGCATGCGGTCGGCGTCGGGATCGACCACGAACCACTGCTTGCGAGCGGCCATCGGCGTACGCCCGTCGCGAAGATCCTCAACCAGCCAGGTGAAGCTGGTGGCGGCGGCCTCGTCGAGCACGGGGCCCTCGCCGCGGGAGATTGCGGCGCGCAGTTCTTCGGGCTCATAATCGCTCGGATCGAGCCCTTCGACGCCTATTCCCTCGATCGCATCCAGCAGCGCTTGCGCATGCTCGACCGGCCAGCTTGGCAGTTCCGGCTCGTCCTGCTCTTCCTGCGCGAAGGCCTGGTCGAATTCGCTGGTGACGTCGTCCGGCGCATTGTCTGCGCGTGCCTCGGCGGCTTCCGCCGGTGTCGCGGGACCGCTCTCCGCCTCCTGCGCAAGGCCGGCCGAGGCGATGCCCATCGCCGCAACTGAGCCAATAATCGCAATTCGCACCCGGTGCATGACCCCTGTCACTCCGTTACCTTGCGGCAGGCAAATGCGCCCGCGCATCACAGATATAGTATTTTCACTCATTTTCACCGGCATTTGCAGGCTGGGCGCTTTCCGGTTGCTGAACCTTTCCGCTCTGTTCGTCTTCTTCGTCGGGCCAGACGAAACCCAACGCGGCCCCGGCGATGGCAGCCAGCACCAGGGACAGGGCCATCGTCATCACCCGCAAGGGCGGTCTGCGATCGTCCCGATAGCGCAATGACATCGTGTTCGATTCCCCCGCACTGGCTCAAATCACCATCCGGCTTTCGGTTCCGGCTGAGCGAATCCTTGACCTCGCGCGGCCAAACGCGCAGTTGCTGCGCCGCACCCAAGCCATGCCGGCCCATGGGCCGGAACCGGCAGCACAGCAATAGGACTTTCGCCTTTACGATGACCCAGGTCGGCCAGAATTCGCTCGGAACCCGCTCCACTCTCAACGTCGGCGGTAAGGACTATGCATATTACTCGCTGAGCAAGGCGAGTGAGAAGATAGGCGACATCTCCCGCCTGCCCTTCTCGATGAAGGTATTGCTCGAAAACCTGCTGCGCTTCGAGGATGGCGGTTTCACTGTCGGCGAAGAACATATTCGTGCGCTGGCCGACTGGCAGAACAACCCGGTGACCGGCGAAGAAATCCAGTACCGCCCGGCGCGCGTGCTGCTGCAGGATTTCACCGGTGTGCCCTGCGTCGTGGATCTTGCGGCCATGCGCGACGCTATCGCGAAGCTGGGCGGCGATACTGCGAAGATCAACCCGCAAGTGCCGGTCAACCTCGTCATCGACCACTCGGTAATGGTCGACGAGTTCGGCCATCCAAAGGCGTTCCAGCACAATGTCGAGCTGGAGTATCAGCGCAACGCGGAACGCTACGACTTCCTCAAATGGGGCTCCAAAAGCTTCCGGAACTTCTCCGCCGTGCCGCCGGGCACGGGCATATGCCACCAGGTGAACCTCGAACATATCGCCCAAGGCGTATGGTCCAGCGAAGACCAGGACGGCGTCATGGTAGCTTATCCCGATACCTGCGTCGGTACGGACAGTCATACGACCATGATCAACGGCCTCGGCGTGCTGGGTTGGGGTGTTGGCGGGATCGAGGCCGAGGCCGCAATGCTTGGCCAGCCGATCTCCATGCTGATCCCCGAAGTGGTCGGTTTCAAGCTGACCGGCGCGCTTTCGGAAGGCGTGACCGCGACCGACCTCGTACTGACCTGCACACAGATGCTGCGCGAGCGCGGCGTGGTCGGGCGCTTCGTCGAATTCTTCGGGCCGGGCGTCTCGACGCTGAGCCTCGCCGACCGTGCGACCATTGCCAATATGGCTCCTGAATATGGCGCGACTTGCGGTTTCTTCGGCATCGACGAAAAGACGCTCGAATATATGCGCCTTACCGGGCGCAGCGAAGAGACCATCGCGCTGGTCGAGGCATATAGCCGCGAACAGGGCATGTGGTTCCTGCCGGAAAACGAGCCGGTCTTCACCGATACGCTGGAACTCGACACGGCAAGCGTGGTGCCTTCCCTCGCCGGCCCGAAGCGGCCGCAGGACAAGGTGGCGCTTTCGCAAGTGGACGAGCTGTTCAACAGCGACCTGCTGAAACTCTACGGCAAGAGCGAGGCGGCGCGCGTGCCGGTGGAAGGCAAGGACCACGATATCGGGGACGGCGACGTGGTGATCGCAGCCATCACCAGCTGCACCAACACCTCCAATCCCGACGTGATGGTCGCAGCAGGTCTCGTTGCCAGAAAGGCCAACGAGAAGGGGTTGAAGCCCAAGCCCTGGGTCAAAACCAGCCTCGCGCCCGGATCTCAGGTGGTTACCGATTATCTCAAGAAGGCGGGACTGCAGGACGATCTCAATGCGATCGGTTTCGATCTCGTCGGCTATGGCTGCACCACCTGCATAGGCAATTCCGGCCCGCTGGCACCTCCGATCAGCGCAGCGATCAACGGTAACGATATCGTCGCCGCATCGGTTCTCTCGGGCAACCGCAATTTCGAGGGCCGCGTCAGCCCCGACGTGCGCGCGAATTTCCTCGCCAGCCCGCCGCTGGTGGTCGCCTATGCGCTGAAAGGCACCGTCACCACCGACATGATCACCGTCCCGATCGGGCAGGACAGGGAAGGCAACGATGTTTTCCTGAAGGACATCTGGCCGAGCAATGACGAAATCGCATCGGTCCGCAGTTCCTCGATCGACCGCTCCATGTTCGAGGCCCGCTATGCCGACGTCTACAAGGGCGATGAGCATTGGCAGGCGATCAATGTTGTCGGCTCCGACACTTATCAGTGGCGCCCGGGCAGCACCTATGTCGCCAACCCGCCCTATTTCGAGGGCATGAGCATGACGCCGGCGCCGGTGACCGACATCGTCGAGGCGAAGCCGCTGGCCATCCTCGGAGATTCGGTGACCACCGATCACATCTCTCCCGCCGGCTCGATTAAAGAAGATTCGCCCGCAGGCCGCTACCTCGTCGCCAACCAGGTCGCGAAGGCGGACTTCAATTCCTACGGATCGCGCCGCGGCAATCACGAAGTGATGATGCGCGGCACCTTCGCCAATATCCGTATCCGCAACGAGATGGTCCCCGGCGTCGAAGGCGGCGTCACTGCCTATAATGGCGAGCAGATGGCGATCTACGATGCGGCGATGAAGCACAAGGAAGACGGCACGCCGCTGGTCGTGATCGGTGGCAAGGAGTACGGCACCGGCTCATCGCGCGACTGGGCGGCCAAGGGCACGATCCTCCTGGGCGTCCGGGCGGTGATCGTCGAGAGTTTCGAACGCATCCACCGCTCCAACCTCGTCGGCATGGGTGTGCTGCCGCTGCAGTTCAAGGACGGCGAGACGCGCGACACGCTGGGCCTGACCGGCGACGACAGCTTCACCATAAAGGGGCTGGCCGCGCTGCAGCCCAGCCAGGATGTCGAGGTCGAGGTCGTCCGACCGGGCGGGGAAAGCTTCACCTTCACCGCCAAGTGCCGCATCGATACGGCGAACGAAATGGAATATTACCGCAATGGCGGCATCCTCCATTACGTGCTGAGGAAGCTGGCGGCGTAAGTTCGCGGCGTTCATCGCGAGTCCAGCAGCGGTCTCTCACCTTCCTTGGTGAAGGGAGAACCACCATGCCCGCATTCCGTACTGCCCTTGCCGCTCTTGCCCTGCTCGGGGCTAGCACCGCGAGCGCGCAGGAGACGGCGCCGCCGCCCGACAATCCGCTAATCGATTATGCGGGCTTCGTGGCCCTGGCGGCGGAACTTGGCGACGTCCGCGAAGCCCATCGGATCGGCTGGGACGAGTTCGCCGCCAAGTCGCGCGAGAGTGGCACGATCGTTCTCGACACGCGATCCGTTTCCGCCTTCCGCATGGGGCATATCGAGGGCGCCGTGAACCTGCCCTTCTCCGACTTCACCGATGCCAAGCTTGCCAAGGTGCTCGGGCCGGACAGGAACCGGCCGATCCTGATCTACTGCAACAACAATTTCTCGGACAATGTCGCTCCTGTCCTGACCAAGAAGGTCGAACTCGCGCTCAACATCCCGACCTTCATCAACCTCCACGGCTATGGCTACACCAATGTCTGGGAGCTGGCCGATGTGATGAGCATAGCGGATGCGCGAATCGCTTGGACCGGCTCCTTTGCCGCAGCGGCGGCGCAGGCTGGGCAATAGGCGGCGACGACGCAAAAAGGGCGGCCCTTGTGGACCGCCCTTCGCAACTGGCCGGAGACTGACGGAAACGGCCGGTTACGCTGCTTGCCTGAGTTCGGTGCCCTGCTTGCGACGGCGGCGGTAGAAGACCGCCGCGGCACCCGCGCCGAACAGGAGCATCATCGGCGGAGCCGGGACCTGCGTGCCGCTGGTCGTGCTGCCGCTGGTGCTGCCTGTGCTGCTGGTCGAGCTCGAGCTGGACGAGGAACTGCTCGAAGACGAGCTGCTCGACGAACTCGAGCTGGAGCTGGTGGAACCGGTCGAGCTGCTCGAAGTCGTGCTGGTGGTCATGTTGCCCGACGTGGTGGTGGTCGAAATCCCGCCGGTCGAAGTCGAGGTGGAGCCTCCCGAAGAACTGCTGGACGAGCCAGAACTGGATGAGCTGCCACTGCTGCTCCCCGAGGACGAGGTGCTGGAACCGCCAGTGGTCGTGGAAGTGGAGCCACCGGTCGTAGTAGTCGTGCCGCCGCCCGTAGTGGTGGTCGTGGTCGAACCGCCGGTGCTGCTCGAACCGGAGGAGCTGCCGCTCGACGATCCCGAGGACGAACTGCCGGAGCTCGAGGAGCCCGACGACGATCCGCCCGATGAGCTGCCGCCCGACGACGACCCGCCCGAACTGGAGGGACCGCAATGCTTCTTGCACGGATGGCCGCCATTCGAACCGCCCGAGCTGGAGCTCGAACCCGAGGAACTGGAGCTCGACGAAGAGGAAGACGACGAAGAAGAAGATGAGCTCGACGAGGACGAACCGCCCGAGGTGCTGGACGTGGTCGTCGAAGTGATGCCGCCCGT
>DASWIR010000417.1:0-2218 GCA_036397575.1 Alteraurantiacibacter sp.
CCGGCTGGTGGGACCGCATGATCGGTCCCGGCAAGCCGATCGATACCGACCGCTTCCACGTGATCTGCGCCAATGTAATCGGGGGCTGCATGGGCTCGACCGGACCGGCGAGCGCTGCGGAGGACGGTAAGCCCTGGGGGATGGGCTTCCCGGTCATCACCATCCGCGACATGGTTCGTGCACAGGTGGCGTTGCTGGACGCACTCGGCATCGCGGAATTGCACGCAGTGGTCGGCGGTTCGATGGGCGGCATGCTGGCGCTTAGCCTGGCCGCCAACTGGCCGGACCGCGCCCGGCGCGTGCTGGCAATCGCCACGACCGCACGCCATTCGGCGCAGAACATCGCCTTCCACGAGGTCGGGCGGCAGGCGATCATGGCCGATCCGAACTGGAAAGGCGGCGACTACTACGCAGGCGGCAAGGGGCCGGAGAAGGGCCTGGCGGTGGCGCGCATGGCTGCGCATATCACCTATCTGTCCGAGGCCGGCCTTACCGACAAGTTCGGACGGCGGCTGCAGGACCGGGAAGCGAAGAGCTTCGGTTTCGACGCCGATTTCCAGGTCGAGAGCTATCTGCGTTACCAGGGGATCAGCTTCACCGACCGGTTCGACGCCAATTCCTACCTCTACATTACAAGGGCGATGGATTATTTCGACCTCGCCGAGGAGCATGGCGGCAGGCTTGCCGATGCTTTCGCGGGTGCGGCAGCGCGCTTCTGCCTCGTCAGCTTCGACACGGACTGGCTCTATCCCACGGCGGAATCGCGCAATATCGTTCATGCGCTCAACGCCAATGCCGCGCCGGTCAGCTTCGTGGAGCTTTCCGCGCCATATGGACATGACAGCTTCCTGCTCGATGTTCCGGCGCTCGACCGCGTGATCAAGGGCTTTCTCGAATGAGCCCCGAAGAACCGAAGCTCCGCCCCGACCTGGCGGTGATTGCCCGGCATGTTCCCGCCGGCGCGCGCGTGCTCGATGTGGGCTGCGGCGACGGCCAGCTGATGGCCGCCCTGCGCGACGAGCGCGGGGTCGATGCGCGCGGCCTGGAGATCGACCCGGAGGAAGTCGAGAGGGCGGTCGCTCGCGGTCTCTCCGTGATCCAGGGCGATGCCAATCGCGACCTTGCGCACTATCCCGGCGGGGCCTTCGACTATGCGATCCTTTCGCAGACGCTGCAAACGGCGGAGCGGCCCGACCGGATGCTGGAGCACCTGCTGCGCGTCGGGCGGCAGGCCTTCGTTTCCTTCCCCAATTTTGCCTATTGGCGGATGCGGATGTCGCTGCTCCTCAATGGCCGGATGCCGGTGACGCGGCACCTGCCGGTGAGCTGGTACGAGACCGAGAATATCCATCATCTCACCATTGCCGATTTCGAGGCGCTGGTGGCGGAGAAGGGCGTGAAGGTGGAGCGGAGCTGGTTCTTTGCGGGCGACCGCGAGATCGGCTCAAGCGGAGCGAACTGGCGCGCGGAACATGCGGTGTATCAATTGAGCCGGTGACCCTGATGAGTGTCACCCCTCGTGACACGCGAAACGGGCTTTTTTGGGCAAATATTGTCACCCTGTCCGGCCTGTCCGCTCGATCACCCGGTCGTAGCGGGCGAGGAGCCGCAAAAGCGCGGAAGCCTGCGGTTTAGAGCGCGATCCGACATATTTGCCGCCCCGGAAACGCGGCTTCACGAGGCCGTGATAGGCGAGGAATTCGAGGTCGCTTACTGTCACCCTTCGAATCGGCATTCCAAGCGCCGCATCCCAGGCCGCGGCGAAGCTTTCCGCATCAGGCTTCTTGCGCAGCTTGTAGGCGCTGTTGCGGCTCATCCCCACGCGCGCGCAGGCGGCGGAGACCGAGCCGGTCTCCGCCAGCCAGCCGAGGAAATGCGCCTGGCGCTCAGGCGACCAGCCATTGTGCGTCTGCCGCACCGGTACGGGGTAGAAAGCAGGCACGCGCGGCAGGCGGCGGCGCGGGCGGGCGATGGGGGGAGATTCGTGTTCCATCCGGCAGGATGAACCCGATTTGGGGGTGTGTAGGAAAGTGTTTTTTTGGTGCTTCTCCAACCTCGTGATGCCCCCGACTGCAAAAGCATCGTCGACTGGGTCCCCGCTTTCGCGGGGATGACGAGAGGGGGTAGGGATTTTCAGGTCCGCTTGCGACCTAATAGCGGATATTGCGCGGGCGAACCGGGTGGGGCATTCTGACTAGATGTGGCGAAACGTGTTGAT
>DASWIR010000418.1:0-3587 GCA_036397575.1 Alteraurantiacibacter sp.
ACAGTGGCGATGCCGAGCAGGATCTGCGTGCCGAAAGTGGAATGAATCGCGATCGAGGCGGGCCGCACGCCGGCCATTTTCACCTTGCGCGCAAGCACGACCAGCGCCGCCACGGCCACCCAGGCCCACCAGCGGTGGAGGAAATGGATCAGGAAGGGATCGTGCGCCGCCGCCCACGCGAAGCCGCGCGAGGCGTCGTAATCGGGCACCAGCTTGCCCTGCATCAGCGGCCATGTATCCGAAGCGAGCCCGGCATTGAGCCCCGCGACCCATGCGCCGAGCAGCAGCTGGAGGAACAGCACCGCACTGGCGATCCAGGCGAGGCCGGTCAGCCGTGCGGGCCGCGCGGCTGGATCGCGATGAAGCGCCATGAGATCGAGCGCGGTCCATACAAGCGCCGCCAGAGTGAGCAGAGCGGTCAGAAGGTGGATCGACAGCCAGAAATGGCTGACATCGGTCATCTCGCCCGACAGGCCGGAGCGGACCATGAACCAGCCGAAGGCCCCCTGCAGGCCGCCCAGCGCGAGCAATGCGAGCAGCCGCCATTTGTATCCTGCCGGGATCGCCCGCTTCCACCAGAACCATGCCAGCGGCAAGGCAAAGGCGAGGCCGATCACTCGCCCGAGCAGGCGGTGGAACCACTCCCAGAAATAGATGAACTTGTAATCCGCCAGCGTCATGCCCGCCGGCCCGTTAACGCGGATATATTCGGGGATTTGCTTGTAGGCTTCGAATTCGGCCTGCCACTGCGCTTCGCTGAGCGGCGGGATGGCGCCGGTGACCGGCTTCCATTCGGTGATGGAAAGGCCCGATTCGGTGAGCCGCGTGATTCCGCCCACTACGACTATAAGCACCACCAGCGTTGCTACCGCCAGCAGCCAGCGGGCCAGCGCGAGTGGCCGAACTGCGCGCGCGCGCGGGGAAGAGTCGGCGGGGATGGGGGATGCTGCGTCGCTGGCCATTTGGCCGCTCTGTGCGACTACCACGCCGATTTCGCAAGATGTCGCCCAAGAATGAGCTTGCGCAATGATACATCGTTACATAAATGGGCGGCACATGACCGACGCACCCGTTTCGATCCGCCGGCGATTCGACCGGCTCGGCATAGTCCTGTCCGGGCTGTGCGCGGCGCATTGCGTGATCGGTCTTGCCCTGGTCGCCGCGCTCGGCGTCGGCGGCGGCATCCTGCTCGACCCCATGATCCACCGTATCGGCCTGGTGCTGGCAACGGCCATCGCCGCCGTGGCGATCGGCCTCGGCGCGCTGCGAAGCCGCCGGCCGCTGCCCTTCGTGGTGGCGATGACCGGAATTACCTTCATGGGCGGCGGGCTCGCCGTGGAGCACGGCGTGGAAGAGGCGGTGCTGACCATTCTCGGCGTGACGCTGGTTGCCGCCGGCCACTTCCTGAACTTGCGTCGCGCGCACTAACCGCTATCTCGCGCGGGTCATGACAGGCCCTTTCACCCTTACAGTCAATGGCGAGTCTCGCCGCACCGAAGCATCCACGATTGCCGCGCTGGTGGTCGAGCTTGGTCTCAAGCCTGAAAAGGTCGCGGTCGAGCGCAATGGCGAGATCGCGCCGCGCTCCTCGCTGGCCGATGTCGCGCTGGCCGATGGCGACGTGCTCGAGATCGTGCATTTCGTCGGGGGCGGGGATCATGCTTCGCAAATCGACGACACCTGGGAAGTGGCAGGCCGCAAGTTCACTTCGCGGCTCATCGTCGGCACCGGCAAGTACAAGGACTTTGCCGAGAATGCCGCCGCTCTGGAGGCGTCGGGTGCGGAAATCGTCACCGTCGCAGTGCGCCGGGTCAATATTTCCGACCCGAGCCAGCCCGTGCTGATGGATTATATCGACCCGAAGAAGGTCACTTATCTTCCCAATACCGCCGGCTGCTTCACTGCCGATGAGGCGATACGGACCTTGCGACTCGCGCGCGAGGCGGGTGGCTGGGACCTGGTGAAGCTCGAAGTGCTCGGCGAGGCGCGCACGCTCTATCCCGACATGCGCGAAACGCTGAAGGCGACGGAAGTGCTGGCGAAGGAAGGCTTCCTGCCGATGGTCTATTGCACCGACGATCCGATCGCGGCGAAGCAGCTCGAAGAGGCAGGCGCGGTGGCGGTGATGCCGCTGGGCGCGCCGATCGGCTCGGGCCTGGGGATCCAGAACCGGGTGACCATCCGCCTGATCGTCGAGGGCGCGAGCGTGCCGGTGCTGGTCGATGCCGGGGTCGGCACGGCAAGCGACGCGGCGGTCGCGATGGAACTGGGTTGCACCGGCGTGCTCATGAATACCGCGATTGCCGAGGCGAAGGATCCGGTGCGCATGGCCCGGGCGATGAAGCTTGGCGTAGAGGCCGGGCGCGAGGCCTATCTCGCCGGACGCATGGGACGGCGCAAATATGCCGATCCCTCAAGCCCGCTTGCGGGACTGATTTAAGGCGCTGAACTTCTCATTCCGTCATTGCGAGCCGCCGAAGGCGGCGAAGCAATCCAGATAGGCGCGCCGCAATCTGGATTGCTTCGCTTCGCTCGCAATGACGAATTCCCCTCTAACCTGACCCTTTAGCACGCAAGGCGACACTTCGGCTCGGCCAAGTGACGCCTTTGCCCTCGCAAACTGACACATTTGCCGGCAAACTGACGCTTTCCGCCGCAAGGTGACGCTTTTTGCGCGCAAGATGACGCTTTTCGGCATTTTGCCCGCAGGGCGTGTCAGATGTGTCAACACCTCCGCCCCGGCCTTGCCGGACGGACCGTTCCGGCCCGCACGAATTCTCCGCTATCGCTTACCGGGTGTTAACCACATTGGGTGATGATGACCCCATCGACATCGTTGGGGACAAAGCGTGAGCACGACCGAGACCGCATCGCTGACCATCGCCGAGCTGCGCGAATTCGCCAGCTTCAGCCCTGCCGAGCAGCGCTATATCAAGCGCAGCCTCGATATCGGCCTCGGGCGGCAGGACGCCTTCAGGCTCTGGGCGCGCGATGCGGAAGAGCGCACGCAGATCCGCAGGCAATATGTCGCCTACCAGGAATTGAAGACGCTGCGCGGCGCGCTGCCCAGCGAAGAGACGCTGGAAGGCGTCGACAGCTTCATCGGCACTTTGCTTCGCATCACCGCCTTCGACCTTTCGCAGGAGCGGATCGAAAGCTTTTCCGCCTATCGCTTCCTGTATGAGCGGCTCTTGGGCGCGAAGATCCGCCCCTGGCTGCCAAGCGCTTTCTGTGCCGCCAGCGCGCTGCCGCATATCCGCCCGGAACGGCGCAAGATGCTGCTCCAGTCGCTGAGCGAAGCCGCCGCAACCGCGCCGGCCTGGTCTGAAAAGGCGCCCAGCTTCTATCCCGAATATATCGAGAAGGAAGCGGCCTGAGCCGGGACACTCGTGACGGAGATTCCCGACAAGGCATCGTCGCCGCATGTCGTCGCGCGGAAGCAGATCAATGAGTGGCGCGGCCGTTGTCTTGATCTCTTTGCGCAAGGCGAGAAGGCGATTGCGGTTCTACTCGAGAACGCGCGCGTCGCTCAAATAGATGTGAAGTTGCATCACCTCGCAGGTCAGCGGACCAAGGAACTGGCAAAA
>DASWIR010000419.1:0-2781 GCA_036397575.1 Alteraurantiacibacter sp.
CGATCTGCGCGCGCTCGACGCGCCGACGCTCAGGCTGCTGACGAACCCGGCGCTGATTGAGCTCAACCAGAACAGCCGCAACAACATGCCGGTCTCGAACGAGGGAGGGCGCGTGGTGTGGACCGCGGAAAATGCCGACGGGACCGCGCGCTACCTCGCGCTGTTCAACATCTCGGACCGCCCGCTGCTCATCGAGCAGAAGCTGAAGGCAATCGGCGCGCCGCTGAAGGCGCAGGCGGAGAACCTGTGGACCGGGCAGACGGGTGATGCCGATGGCGTCATCGCGGTCGAGCTGCGCGAGCACGCCTCGGCCTTGTTCAGGCTCAGCTGACGGCTGACCATCCCGTTCTCGACAACAACCTGCCTTCGGGCGCCCGCGGTCAGCCGGGGGAATGAAAAGCGAGATATCCAGGCATGCAATCGACACGGCGAGGCTCATTGAAGGGGTTGCTCGGAGGCTCGCTTCTGCTTCCGGTGTTTGCGGATGCGGCGCACGCCGCACCGGCGACGTGCAATCGCTCGCTTCGCTGGGCTCCGGGGTTTGAAGGCCAGCGCAAGGCAGACCTCGGCGATGGGACATTTCTAAATCCGATCGTTTCGGGCGATCATCCAGACCCCACCGTCCTGAAGGACGGCGAGGACTATTACATGACCTTCTCTTCCTTCGTGTCCTATCCCGGGGTCGTCATCTGGCACTCTCGTGACCTGGTCAACTGGACCCCGATCGGACCGGCCCTGGAAAAGCCGCTCGGCAGCGTCTGGGCGATGGATCTGGCAAAGCACGACGGCCGCTATTTCATATATATCCCGGCGGCTCCGTTCGGCGCGAACCCGCAGCAGGGCGTATTCGTCATCTGGGCCGATGACATCCGCGGCCCATGGAGCGAGCCGATCGACCTCAAGCTGCCTGGCTGCATCGACCCGGGCCATGCGGTCGGCGAGGACGGCAAGCGCTATCTGTTCGTGAACGGCATCCGCAAGGTGAGGCTCTCCGACGACGGCCTCGCGACCGACGGCAAGCTCGAGCCCGCGTACGAGCCCTGGCAGTACCCCAGGGACTGGGTGGTTGAGATGTTCGCGCCCGAAGGTCCGAAGCTCCTGCGGCGCGGTGATTACTTCTATCTCGTCACCGCGGTGGGCGGTACATCCGGCCCGCCGACCAGCCACATGGTGATCGCCGCGCGGTCGAAGTCGATCCATGGCCCCTGGGAGCATTGCCCCCACAATCCGCTGGTCCGGACGGTGAGCGAGGACGAGCCATGGTGGTCGCGCGGCCACGCGAGCCTGGTCGAAGGACCGGCAGGCGACTGGTGGATGATCTACCATGGTTATGAGAATGGCTTCCGCACGCTCGGCCGCCAAACCCTGCTCGAACCCATCGAGTGGACCGCGGACGGCTGGTTCCGAGCCAAAGGCGGCGACTTGTCACAGCCGCTCCGCAAACCGGCGGGCGGCACCGCCGGTCCGGCCGGCTTTCCGCTGTCCGACGATTTCACGAGCGACAAGTTCGGCGTGCAGTGGAGCTTCCACAACCCCGGGACCGACGAGATGAAGCGCGTCAAGCGCGAGGCCGGAGCGATCACGATTGCGGGAAAGGGCAGCTCGCCGCGCGACTGTTCGCCGCTCGCCTTCATCGTCGGCGATCGCGGCTATGAGGCCACCGTCACTCTCGACCTCTTTTCCCACGGCGAAGGGGGGCTGCTGCTCTTCTACAGTGAGCATGCGTTCGTCGGTGTCGGCTTCACCGCGGATGAGATGCGGACCTTCATCTATGGCGAGGAGCAGATCTGGATGCGCGCATCGATGACGACTTCGACGGTGAGCATCCGCATTAGGAACGATCGCAATATCGTCACTTTCTCCTATTCGCACGACGGCGGCACCAGTTGGACGCAGCATCCGTGGCAGATGGAAGTCTCGGGGCTGCACCACAATGTGTTCGGCGGCTTCCTGAGCCTCAAACCTGCAGTCTACAGCGCCGGCAAAGGCAGCATCCGCTTGCGCGACTTTCGCTACCGGGCGCTGCCGGTCTGAACGGAATGGCGGGGGGTGTTGTGCTGGCCGGCGGAAGCTGCCCCTTTTGCGGAAATCCAACCTGCGCCATTGGGGCAATTCCCGCTCACTTCACATTAAGCTGCAAATGCCTATATAGGGCCTGCCGGTTTCGGTCGGCTATGGCGATAAACTGCGGCGTATAATAGGCGCAGCGGACCCGGGGGCAGTACCCGGCGGCTCCACCACAAATCCCGGCGAAATCCGGGGCTTATGACGGGGCCGAACCAGGATCGACGTGCGTTGAAAAGCGTTGTTTTCGTCCGGGCTGAGTAACCCGTTAAAGGCTCAAAACACACAAGTGCCAATGATAATGAAGCACTTGCTCTCGCCGCGTAACCTGACGGCCTAACGGCCTGACATTACAAAGCTAAGAGCACGGTTCGGACCGAACCGGGTAACAGAATCGGAAACCGGGCGTCCGGAGGGAACGTAGCAACAGAATCCCTCCACCTTCCCCAATTCAATGCCGCCGCGAACAATGGCCACTCGTCACCCTGAACTTGTTTCAGGGTCCATTTCTCCACTTGATCCGTCCGTTTCCGTGGCGCTATGGATGCTGAACCGAGTTCAGCATGACGGTTTTCGACAATGCTTAGGCGGTCTCTGCCGTCGCCTCTTGTGCCTCGCGCCGCTCGCGTTCGAAGCGCAGGCAATCGAAGATTTTCGCGCCGGCGAGGAACACTGCGCCCGTGCAGGCAAGGAACAGCAGTTTGCCGCCGACACCCG
>DASWIR010000420.1:0-6878 GCA_036397575.1 Alteraurantiacibacter sp.
TAAGTCGCGATGTCCACGCCGGTGCGCCTTTTCACGCTCTCGGCAATCGAATCGCATTTGGATTTGGTGCGGCTGGCAAGATGGATGTCAGAAAAGATATCGGCATTCATCGCCATCTTGTGCACGCAGACCGAGCTGACGCCGCCCGCACCGATCACCAGGACTGTCGACATGTTGAAGTTGCTCCCGAAACGAATCTTGCTTCGCGCTTAGAACAATGCTGATGCGTGGCCAATGATCCAGGCACATGACAGGATTCCGACACGCGAAGGCGTGCTGCGCGCAGCCGGCAAAGTGGCCGCGATACTGCCAGCGACGCCGCTGCTTCCCGCCGAAATCGAAGGCACGACCGTGTGGTGCAAAGCCGAGTGCCTGCAGCCGATCGGTGCCTTCAAGATCCGCGGGGCCTGGCACCGGCTGACCGAACTTTCGGATGAGGAGCGTGCGCGTGGTGTGGTCGGCGTATCCAGCGGCAACCACGCCCAGGGCGTCGCCTGGGCGGCGCGGCGTCTCGGCATCGCCGCGACCATAGTGATGCCGAATGACGCACCACAAGTGAAGCTCGACCGCGTGCGCGAAATGGGCGCGGAAGTGGTCATCTACGACCGGCCCGGCGGCGAGGACCGCGACGCCATCGCCCGCCAATTGTGCGAGAAGCGTGGCGCGACGCTGGTCCATGCCTTTGGCGATCCATGGATCATCGAAGGCCAGGGCTGCGCCGGGATCGAGATCGCCGAGCAGATGGAACGACAAGCGGGCGGTCCGCCCACCCGGATCGTCGCTTGTTGCGGCGGAGGCGGTCTTTCGGCAGGCCTCGCCCTCGCCTGCCCCGAGGCCGAGATCGTGCCGGTGGAGCCCGAAGGCTGGGACGATGTTCGCCGCAGTCTGGCGGCGCGGGAAATCCTGCCTGTCGGCCCAAATCCGCCACCAACCGCCTGCGACGCGTTGCAGACCATGGTGACCTATCCGATCAATTTCGCGATCCTGAGGGAACGCGCTTCGCCTGGTATCGCGGTGAGTGAGGAAGAAATTCGCAAAGCGCAGCGCTTCGCTTTTTCCCGCCTGCGGCTGGTGCTGGAACCGGGCGGAGCCGCGGCTTTGGCGGCGGCCCTGGCGGGCAAGGTCACGCTCGACGATCGGACCGCGATCATGCTGACCGGCGGCAATGTCGACCCGGAAAGTTTTGCGGCAGTGATCGGCGGGTACCAACCAGTTTGACTTTGCTGCGGCGTCGCCGCACGTTCGAGCCCGTCCAGGAGGAGGGACTAACGCATGCAGGCACAGATTCTCGCGCCCGCCGCCGTGCTGGTGGCGTGGACACTGGTCATGCTGGTGTGGATGACCGTTACCCGGCTGTCCGGCCTCAAGAAGCACGGCGTCGATGTGAAGCCGTCCAAGCCCGGCGGACGCGGTCAAAATCTCGAAGGGGTGCTGCCCGACGAGATCAACTGGAAAGCACATAATTACGCGCATCTCGTAGAGCAGCCGACGCTGTTCTACGCGGTGGTGATCATCCTTGCGATCATCGGGCCGAGCGCGGAGGATACGCTGCTCGCCTGGGCCTATGTCGCACTGCGCATCGTCCATTCGCTGTGGCAGGCGACAGTGAACCGCATCCCGATCCGGCTGGGTCTGTTCGCGCTTGGCACCATCGTGCTGGCGGCGCTGACAATCCGTGCGGTCCTGGTGACGCTGGTCCCCGATCCGGGAGCCTTCCTGTGATCGGCATGGGCATCTTGCAGCCGATCGTCGCCCTGGCGGGGTGGACCATGGTGATGTGGCTGTGGATGTATGCGACGCGCATCCCGGCGATGAACAAGGCAAAGGTCGACCCTCAAGCGCTTGCCAACGACCCCGACTACACGCTCGACAGGATCGTACCGCCGCAGGTCCAGTGGAAGGCGCATAATTACAACCATCTGCACGAAGCGCCGACCGTGTTCTACGCGGTCGCGATCGTGCTGGCCATCGTCGGGCAAGGCGACGGGCTGAATGCGACGCTGGGTTGGGCCTATGTCGGTTTGCGGGTTCTGCATTCGCTGGTGCAGGCGACAATCAACAAGGTGATGCTGCGCTTCATCATCTTCGTGCTGTCGAGCCTGGTGCTGATCGCGCTGATCCTCCACGCGGCCATGGCAGTTTTCTGAACACTCGTGTTGAGCAGCGTCGCGAAGCGACGATCAGCCCAGAGCGCTCGTCAATCCCAGATGTTCCACAAAGGGATCGAAGTCCCGGTCGCTGTACAACAGCGGGAGCCCATCCTCGATACAGCGCGTTGCGATCAGCGTATCGATGGTCTTACGCACGGTCACGCCCCTGGCTCTGAGCAAACGGAAATTTCGGGCCGCCTGCACCGCGATTTCACCACCGGCAATCTCGATCAGATCGAGCACGCCGAGCATTTCCAATGCCTGGTTGAAATGCCGATCGTTGTCGAAGCCCTGCAGCACCTCTGCCAGCATGAGATCGCCGATCGCGACGGGCTCTGAACCGAGCAGCGTGTCGAGCCGATCGGTCTGCGCGGTTTGCAAGCCGCGGAAATAGTCGATCCAAACGCTGCTATCGACGAGGGTCAAGAATCGCGGCGCAAGGCGTCGAGATCGCCTTGCCAGTCAAGCTTGCCGCGAAGCTTGCGGATCGCCGCCTGGCGCGAGAGACGCAGCAAGGCTTTGAGGCCCAGTTCCACCGCCTCACGCTTGGTTCGCGAGCCGCTTGCCTTCATCGCCTCAGCCATCAGCCGATCATCGATCACGATATTTGTGCGCATATGTGTATCCTTCGGGGAATTTATACACATATGGGCCGCAATAGCAACGCCTCGATCCTGCCCGATTACTCCGCCGCTTCCTTCTTCGCGAATTCCAGCGTTGCGAGGAAGCGCTCGGCATCGAGCGCGGCCATGCAGCCCGTGCCCGCGGCGGTCACCGCCTGGCGGTAGATATGATCCATCACGTCGCCGCAAGCGAACACGCCGGGAATCGGAGTCTTGGGCGTGCCGGGCTCGACGAGCAGGTAGCCGCTCTCGTCCATCGGCAGCTTGCCTTTGAACAGCTCGGTCGCCGGCGCATGGCCGATCGCGACGAAGGCGCCATCGGCTTCCAGCGTGCTGGTCTCGCCCGTCACCGTGTCCCTAAGCTCAAGGTGGGAAAGCGTGCCGTCCTCACCCGCGACGAAGCGCTCCACCGTCTTGTTCCACAGCGTCGAGATTTTATCCGACTTGAACAGGCGCTCCTGCAGGATCTTTTCCGAACGCAGCTCATCGCGGCGGTGGATCAGCGTCACATCGTCGGAGTGGTTGGTGAGATAAAGCGCCTCTTCGACCGCGGTATTGCCGCCGCCGATCACGGCAACCTTCTTGCCGCGATAGAAGAAACCGTCGCAAGTGGCGCAGGCGGAAACGCCCTTGCCGCCCAGTTCCTGCTCACCCGGCACACCGAGCCATTTGGCCTGCGCGCCGGTCGCGATCACCAGCGTGTCGCCTTCGTAGACGTCGCCGCTGTCGCCGATGGCGCGGAATGGCGGGCCCTTGTCCAGTTCGACCTCGACGATCGTGTCCCACATCATGCGCGTGCCGACATGCTCGGCCTGGGCCTGCATTTCCTGCATCAGCCACGGGCCCTGGATCACGTCGCGAAAGCCGGGATAGTTCTCCACATCGGTGGTGATGGTCAGCTGGCCGCCGGGCTGGAGCCCCTGCACGACGATCGGCTCCATCATCGCCCGCGCGCCATAGATCGCCGCCGAATACCCGGCCGGGCCGGAGCCGATTATGAGCATCCGTGTGGTATGCGTGGTCATTCGAAACAGTCCTCAATTCCGGTGTTTGTCGCCATGTAGGCAGCCCGGCCCCGCCAGACAATCGCAGGAAAACTTGGACAGGGGATAGCCGGACGGCCCCCGGCCGGCATAGGCAACCCAGGGAAAATGCCGTCCTGGGGTTGTGTGTGCAAGGGGCATTTGCTCAAGCTGCCTTCGATCCGCCGAGGAGCCTGCCTGAAAACATGACCAAGATTCTTGCCCCCCTGTTCGAGCAAGACGGCTCCAGACCTGCGGCAAAGGCCGCCGAGGTTACAATCACCTACGGACGGCTCTGCGCCGACATAAATGCGATGGCTCACTGGCTGCTTGGAAACGGGCTGCAGCCGGGCGAGCGGATCACCATTCATACCAAAGATCCGGGCAATCCCGATTATTGGGACTGGATCATGCATCTCGGCGCGATGCGGGCGGGGCTGGCGCAGTCCACCGGGGGAATGCCGCCTGCCGTCGCGATGACCGGCGCGCTGGGCCCTTATGCGGCGGCGCTGGGGCACCTCGATCAAATGCACCCGGCGGCATCGCCGAGACTGAAGCTTCCCTTCGCCCCCGAAGGCGAGGAGCCGCTCATGGAGCAGTTGTCGGTCCAGGACAGCGGCATCGATCTCGAAGGATTGGAAAAACAAACCGCCCGTCTTCTGTCCACCTCGGGCACCACGGGCAGGCCCAAGGTCATTCGCTGGGATAGCGAAATGCTTGCCGGGCGTCTGGAACAGGTCCGCTATATCGGCGACATGACCGCCGAAACCCGTCTGTTCACCGCGCTGGGCATGATTACCACCACGGGGCTGCGCTACCCGCTTGCCGCCTGGCAAATCGGGGCATTTGTGTTTCTTGCCAGCATCGCCGGGAAACGCACGGACTTGCGCGAGATTCTGGACAATTCGACGTTCCTCGCCACTTCGCCTTTCCGGATGCAGGGAATAGTCCGGGCGGCGCCGGGCGAATGGGGCAACAGGGAACAGCGGGTAATCGAGCTCTTCGGCGGCCGCGTCCCCCCCGCCCTCCATGACGAGCTGCTAGCGCGCTGCTGCAGTGCGCTGAAAATGAGCTATGGAGCCACGGAAGTGGGCCGCGTGGCTGCAGGCGACACGGTACTGGTCGAGTGTCATCCCGGCGCGGTCGGGATGATCGAGCCCGATGTTACACTCCAGACCGTAGACGCGGCAGGCGTTCCCGTCCCGCCTGGCCAAAAGGGCATAGTGCGCATCAAGTCGAAATATATGTGCCGTGGCTATGTCGGCCAAACGGATGGGCCGCAATCTTCCTTCAGGGATGGCTGGTTCTACCCCGGCGATATCGGGATTCTCTTCGAGGACGGCCTGTTCGCAGTGGCCGGCAGGCTTTCCGAAACCATCAACCTTTCCGGCGCAAAGCTCTCGCCGCTGGTACTCGAACAGCGAATTTCGAAACTTCCGGAAGTGCAGGATGTATGCGCCCTCGCTCTCAACACCAGAGAAACTGACGTCCTGGCCATTGCCGTCGTCTGCCCCGCAGAAACCGATCTCAAAGCCTTGCGTGCAAAAATGCTGGAGCATTTGCCGCGCAAATTTCCGATAATGGTGATCCGTGTGCCGCAGATTCCCCGCAATGCGATGGGAAGAGTTCCTCGGCAGGAATTTTCCGCGCTATTGCTGGCCGAGATCTCGAAGCAAAAGAAAGGCAAACCCCGGAAAGACCAGGCATAGAGCCCGGTCGGAGTGTCAGCCGGCGGAAACCGTCTCGCCGGCAAGATCGGAGACGAAATCTTCGGTCCAGCGATTCACGTTCTCCTCCCGCACCGAGACGATCAGCTTCTCCCACCGCGCCTTGCGCTCGCTAGCGGGCATTTCGAGCGCAATTTGAATGTGGTGGGCAAGATCGTCCGGGCTGTAGGGATTGACCAGCAGTGCGTCGGTCAATTGCTGCGCCGCCCCGGCAAAGCGCGAGAGGATCAGCACGCCGGGATCGGCCGGATCCTGCGCCGCGACATATTCCTTCGCCACCAGGTTCATACCGTCGCGCAGAGGGGTGACGAGGCCGATTTTCGAGGCGCGGTAGAAGCCGAACAGCTCCGCCTGCGAATAGCCGCGATTGACGTAACGGATGGGGACCAGGTCCACGTCGGACCGGGCCCCGTTGATCTGCCCCGTCTTCTGCTCGAGCTCGGCGCGAATATGCTGGTAGGAACCGATATCCTCGCGGCTCGGCGGCGCTATCTGGATATAGACCAGCTCCCGCGTGCGATCCGGATGATTGTCGAAGAAGCGCCCGATGCCGTCCATCCGCTCGGGCAGGCCTTTCGAATAATCGAGCCGGTCGACGCCGATCATCGCCGTGCGATGGCGCGTGCTCGCCATCAGCCTCTGCTGCGCCTGACGCGCTTCGCCCGAATGCGCGTGGCTCATGAAGCGATCGTAATCGATGCCGATCGGATAGGCCCTGGCCCGGACCTTGCGGCCATTCAGCGCGATTTCACCGGTCTTTTCGTCGACTTCGGCGCCCAGCTCCTTGCGGCAATAATGAAGAAAGCTCTCCAGCCATTCGTTATTCTGGAAGCCGATCACATCATATTCGAGCATGGTGCTCACCAGACGCTCGTGGAACGGCAGCGAGACGAACAGGCGCGTCGGCGGCCACGGAATGTGAAGAAAAAAGCCGATGCGGTTCTTCACGCCGCGCGCGCGCAACCGCTCGCCCAGCGGGATCAAATGGTAATCGTGCACCCAGACCATATCGTCGGGCTCGATCAGCGGCGCTACGCTCCCGGCGAACAGCTCGTTGACCCGCTCGTAACCAACGCCGAATTCGCGCTCATATTCGGTCAGATCGATGCGGTAATGGAATAGCGGCCACAGCGTCGAATTGGCGTAGCCGTTGTAATATTCCTCCACATCGTGCGTCGCGAGGTCGATCACCGCGGTGGTGACGCCGTCATTTTCCCGGACATTTACCTGGCCGGTGAATTCATCGACTTCCTCGCCCGACCATCCGAACCAGATGCCGCGATGTTTCCGCAATGCCGCCTGCAGCGCCCCCGCCAATCCGCCCTGCGCGCCCGCCGCACCGCGCGCCTTGGGAAC
>DASWIR010000421.1:0-5380 GCA_036397575.1 Alteraurantiacibacter sp.
TCGCGATCACGACCTGGTCGCGAGCGATTCCGAGATCGCGCAGCGCCTGCCCGGTGAATTCCTCGCTCTGGCCCGCCGAATAGACATTCGCCGTGTCGATGAAATTGATCCCGCCATCGAGCGCCTGTTTGACGAGCGCCGTGGACCCAGCCTGATCGAGATCGTGCTGGAAGAAAGCGCTCGGCCGATTGCCGAAGGTCATTGCACCGAGGCACAGCTCGGAAACGACCAGGCCAGTACTGCCGAGGCGGTTGTAGCGCATGAGATTCTCCTGCCGGAACGCCGCGCCTATCATTCTTCGTCGCCCCTGCGAAGGCAGGGGCCCAGATAGGCTATTTTACCGGCGCGGCGGCAGCTCCGGATTGCGGTGTCAGATAGGCCCCTGCGTTGGCGCTGCGCGCCGTCTTCGACTCCGCAGGGGCGACGGGAACGGTAATATGGGGATTGAACTCAAGGCCGCGCCTGGCCGGTGCCGCGGACCTGCCACTTGTAAGTGGTCAGCCCTTCGAGCGCGACCGGTCCGCGCGCATGGAGCCGCCCGGTGGCGATGCCGATCTCGGCGCCGAGGCCGAACTCGCCCCCATCGGCGAACTGGGTGCTGGCATTGACCATCACGATCGCGCTGTCGACTTCGGCGAGAAAGCGTTCGGCCGCGGCCTCGTCGGAAGTGACGATCGCATCGGTATGGCCGGATGAATGCCGGGCGATATGCTCGAGCGCCGCGTCGAACCCGTCGACCACCGCAACCGAGAGCACGGCATCGAGATATTCGGTGTCCCAATCGTTCGCGCTGGCCTGGCCGATACGCGGATCGAGCGCCTGCGCCCGCACGTCGCCGCGCAATTCGCATCCGGCATCGAGCAGCGCGCCCACCACCATCGCCCCTTCGGTAAAATCGGCGTCGAGCAGCAAAGTTTCCATCGCCCCGCAAATGCCGGTGCGGCGCATCTTGGCGTTCAGGGCAAGCGCGCGCGCCATTGAGGGATCGGCGGCGGAATGGACATAGGTGTGGCAGATGCCGTCGAGATGCGCGAGCACGGGAACGCGGGCTTCGTTCTGGACCCGCTCGACGAGGCTCTTGCCGCCGCGCGGGACGATCATGTCGATGAGGCCGGCCGCACGGAGCATGGCGCCCACCGCTTCGCGGTCCTGCGTCGGCATCAGCTGGACCGCTTCGGCAGGCACGCCTTCCCGGGCGAGCCCTTCGGCGAGTGCGGCATGGATCGCGCGATTCGAATGGACCGCCTCGCTGCCGCCGCGCAGCAGCACGGCATTGCCGGCGCGCACGCACAGGGCGGCGGCATCGGCTGTCACATTGGGGCGGCTTTCATAGACGATCCCGATCAGCCCGATGGGAATGCGCACGCGTGACAGATCGAGGCCGCTCGGCACCGTGTTCGTATCGATCACTTCGCCGACCGGATCGGGAAGGGCGGCGACCGCCTCCACCCCGGCAGCCATGGCTTCGAGGCGTTTCTCGTCGAGCGCCAGCCGATCGAGCAGGGCCGAGCTGAGGCCGCGCGCCTTGCCGGCTTCGAGGTCGCGGGCATTGGCGGCGAGAATCTGAGCCCCATGCGCGCGCAGCGCCGCCGCCGCCGAACGCAGGGCCGCCGCCTTTCCGGTATCGCCCATTCGCGCAAGCGCGCGCTGTGCCGCGCGGCCGGCGCGGGCAAGGGCTTCGACGAGATCGGCGGGATCGAGACTGGGGGCAGCACTGGACATGGGACGGTTCTATCAAAGCGGCGCGCATATTCCAGCAGCGAATCCGGCGCAGTCCGGGATTCGGCATGATTCGCGAGAGGATTCACGCCGGTTCTCGTTAACGCGCCGGTAACCTGTCGCTTAGATGAACGACTCATCGCGTGGCAGACCCGGTTCGCCCGTTCCCTTCACCCGGTAAGTAGACCTCCCTACCCCAACTGCTAGCCCGGAAATCGAGACGGAAGTGGGAAGCGGGGTCTTGGTGGGACGGGTTAGCGCGATCAGCGGCTTCAGGCAGAAACTGGAAGGGTGGTTTCCCGACCGCGAGTTCTTCATGCGCTCGCAGGGCCAGGTCCGTTTCATTACCATTTCCTCGCGCATGCAGAAGGCCGCCGCGGCGATCGTGGCGGCGATATTGCTGGTATGGGCTGTGAGCCTGATCCTTGCCGCATTTTTCCAGATCCAGGCGAAGCTGGAGATCTCTTCGCTGCTCGACCGCGAAGCCAGGGTCGCCAGCGCGGAGGACCGGGTCTCCGAATATCGCGACGATATCGGCAAGGTGGCCCAGGATCTCGACCAGCGGCAGGATTTCCTCGAAGACATGACCGCCATGCTGCCCGCCGATGTGAAGGTGGGCACCAAGGTCACGAACTCTTCGGGCGAAGCGGCCGAAACCGTATCCAAGGTCAGCGCCCTGATTCCCGAAGCCTCGACATTGGTCAGGATCGAGGCGCGGCAGATCGCGCTGGTCGAAAGGCTGACCCGCTTCGCCGACTCGCGTGCGATGCGCGCAACTGCGGCAATCCGCCAGCTGGGACTCGATCCCAATGCCATGCTGGCGAGCAGCCGGCAGGCCCAGGGTGGTCCGCTGAAGCGGCTCTTCACCGGCAGCGACGGCTCGCTGGACCCGCGCTTCGAACGCCTCGGCCTCAGCCTCGCGCGGATGGATGCACTCGAGCGCAGCCTCGCCGGTATCCCGCAAGTCATGCCGGCCGATATCGACCTTATCTCATCGGGCTTCGGCTATCGCCGCGACCCGTTCACCGGCATCGCCGCGATGCATCCGGGCCTCGACTTCAGGGGCTCGACCGGTGAGCCGATCCTTGCCGCAGCCAATGGCAAGGTCAGCTTCGTCGGGCGGAAAACCGGCTACGGCAAAGTAGTGGAAATCAGCCATGGCAATGGGCTGATGACTCGTTATGCTCATATGTCTGCCTTCCGCGCCCAGGTGGGGCAACGCGTCACCGCAGGTGACGTGATCGGCGCGATTGGCAGCACCGGCCGGTCGACCGGCCCGCATCTCCATTTCGAGGTGCGCGTTAACAACCGCGCGGTGAACCCGCGCCCCTTTCTGGAGACAGCCCCCCATGTTCTCGAAAAAGTCAGACGAGCAAGAACCGACGGCACCCGCACCGCAAGTGTCGAGGCCCAGTAAACCCATGGCCAGCAGCAGCGCGACCTTCTCCGTCATCGGACCGGACGTCAGCATCAAAGGCGACGTTTCAGCCAATGCCGATTTGCATATCGACGGCACGGTCGAAGGCGATATTTCGTGCACCTCGCTGGTGCAGGGAGAATCGAGCGAAGTCCGCGGCGGCATCGAAGCGGAAACTGCGCGACTCGCCGGCAGCGTGAAAGGCTCGATCAATGTCCGCGAGCTGATAGTGCTCAAGACCGCGAGGATCACCGGCGATGTCCATTACGACGCGCTGACCGTGGAACAGGGCGCGAGAGTGGACGGCCAGTTCGCCCATCGCGGCGCGGCCGAAGCCGCGCGGCGAGCGGCGCAGCCCGCGCCGCCGCAACAGACGGCCAGCCCCAGACCTGACAGCTCGAAGCCCGACGCTCCCAAGGTGGAAGGATCGGGCGGTAGCAAGCCCGGGGGCGACGAGCCGAAGCTTACGCTGGCGGGTTGATCCTCGCCGGCCAGGACCGACGGTTGGGAAAGGGGGCGTTCAGCCCCCTTTTTCGTTTCCGCCCAGAACTTCAGCCCGGAGCGCCTTGCGGTCGAGCTTGCCGATCACGGTTTTCGGCAGTTCGTCGCGGATCGTAAGTGCCGAAAGCTGCTCATGCTTGCCGATCTGCTGATTGGTCCAGATGCGAATCGCCTCGGCAGCGACTTCCGCCTCTTCATTGAGCGTAACGAAGGCCGCCGGGGTTTCTCCGCGATAAGGATCGGGCAAGCCGATCACGAGCGCCTCCTTCACCGCGTCGTGCTGCAACAGGACATGCTCGATCTGGCTGGGGAAGACCTTGAATCCGCCGACGGCGATCATGTCCTTCATCCGGTCGACGATCCGAATGAAACCGTCGGTGTCGATTGTGGCCACGTCCCCGGTACGCAGCCAGTTGATCCCATCGCGGATGACGAAGATATTCACGCCCGCATCGGGCCGGTTCCAGTAGCCCTGCATGATCTGCGGCCCGGCAATGGCAAGTTCGCCCGGCTCGCCAGGCGGCGGGTCGCTGCCTGCATCTTCCTTGTCGAGCAGGCGAATGCGCGTCTCGGGGATCGGCTGACCGATCGTGCCGGGCCGGTCCCCGCCATCATAGGGGTTGGTCGATACCACGCCCGAACTCTCGGTGAGGCCATAGCCTTCCACCAGCTTCGCGCCGGTCACCTGATGGAACTTCTCGAGCAGCGGCTGCGGCAAAGGCGCGCCGCCCGAAATGCAGACCCTGAGCGAGGAGAAATCGGTGCCCGCCACTTTCGGATTGTCGAGCAGCGCCTGATACATGGTCGGCACGCCGGGGAAGGAGTTCGGCCGGGCCCGCTTTATCGTCTTCAACACCTGGTTCGATTCGAAGCGCGGCAACATCACGATGCAGCCCCCTTTGCGGATCGTGCGGTTGAGGACGCAGGTATTCGCGAAGACATGGAACAGTGGCAGCACGCCGAGGATGATGTCGGGATCGTCGCGGAAAGGGTCGATCGCATCGACCTGCCGCGCATTGGCCGTGAGGTTCTGATGCGTGAGCATCGCACCCTTGGGCGTGCCGGTGGTGCCGCCTGTATATTGCAGCAGCGCAATATCCGTCTCGGCATCGAGCGCGACCGGCGCCGGTTCATCGCTGCCGAGAAAGCGCTTCCACGCGGTCACATCGCCGCGCCCGGGCAAAGGCGTGATCTGGCTGCGGCCAAACATTGCGAGGAGCCACCGCTTGCCGAAAGGCAGCATCTCGCCCAGCCGTCCGACCACCAGCCGCGAGAGCGACGAATGCTCGAGCACTTCAAGCGCAGTCGGCAGCAATCGGGCGCTATCGAGCGTCACCAGCAATTGCGTGCCCGAATCCTCTACCTGCTGTGCGAGCTCTTCGGCGATATAGAGCGGCGAGAAATTGACCGCGATCGCGCCGGCCATCATCGCCCCGTAATAGGCCGATATGTAGATCGGCACATTGGGCAGGAACAGGCCGACGCGGTCGCCCTTCCCCACCCCGCATGCCTGCAGGCCGGCCGCAAAGCGGCGCGCTTCGGCAAGCATTGCCGCATAAGCAAACTTCCGCCCGAAAAAATCCACCAATGGCGCCTGAGGGTCGCGCGCAGCCGCCGCCTCCAGCATCGCCGGCATGGTCAGCGGGGGGAGTGCGAGTTCCCAACTCGACGGATGGCGATACACCTCCGGCGATGGACGATCCGTCAACGGCACCATGGCGGCCTCCTTTCCAAGCGCGAGCC
>DASWIR010000422.1:0-5470 GCA_036397575.1 Alteraurantiacibacter sp.
CTGGCCGCCGGCACGCGTGCGATCGGCGTGGCCTGGGGCTATCACGCGCCGGGTGAGCTGATCGCCGCGGGCGCCGAGGCCGTGGCCCGCTCGGCCGAGGAGCTGGAGGAGATGATCCATGGATGAGAGGGCCAGGGCGGACGAGCTTGCGCGGCGGCGCTTCATCGTGCTCAATATTGTGAGGCTGATGGGCGTGGCACTGGTGTTCCTCGGGCTCGCGGTGCATTTCGGCCGGGTCGACCTGCCCGCACCCGCGGGCTTCATCCTCGTCATCCTGGGCTTCTTCGAATTCTTCTTCCTGCCCAACCTGCTGTCCCGGAACTGGCGGACGCCCGACCGGTGAAGCGCTTCTACAGCGAAGTGGGGATCGAACAGGCGGAGGGCGGCTGGTGCGTCACGCTCGACGAACGCCCGATCCGGACTCACCGCGGCGCGGTGCAGCTGGTTCCGGCACGCAGCCTCGCCGAACTCCTCGCCGGCGAATGGCGCGCACAGGGCGAGGAGGTCGACCCCAAGGCTTTCGTCTTTCGCGATATCGCCGATTACGCGATCGACATGGTAGCCGCGGACCGGGCCGCAGCGATCGGTGCGACCCTGCCTTTCGCCGAGACCGACACCCTTTGCTATCGCGCCGATCCGGACGAGCCGCTTTACCGGCGCCAGCAGGAATTGTGGGAGCCGCTGATCGCCGGGTGCGAGAGGCGCCACGGCGTCGCCCTCGAAAGGGTCAGCGGCATTGTCCACCGCGCGCATTCACCCCAAACGCTGGCCAAACTGAGGCAGGTGCTGGAGGCAATGGACGATTTCACCTTGGCCGCCCTGCAGAATCTCGCCTCGCTCGCGACTTCCCTTGTGACCGGGCTTGCAGCGCTGGAGCCGGATGCGGATGCGGAAGAGCTTTTCACCGCTGCCAATTGCGAAGAGGACTGGCAGGCCGAGCAATGGGGCTGGGACGTGGAAGCCAAAAAACGCCGGGACGCCAGGCTGGCCGGATTCGTGGCGGCAGCGACCTTCGCAAAAGCTGTGCGGATTTAGAGCGCTTTCGTTCGACATTGGACACCGCTTTCCGGCAGCGTGCGCCCCAGCGCAGGCTGGGGCCCCAAACCGCAAGCGCGACGATATGGCATAAGGTCCCTGCCTTCGCAGGGACGCACAAGGGCCGACCAACGCAGCTTCGGCCTGGTCGGTTGCCTTGTTGCAGCCGGTCAATTCCCGTCTAATCCACCCACTCCGCCACTTGCGCGGCAACATCGTTGGCCGCCTCGTTGAGTGCCGGGCCTACGAAATCCGCATCGGCGGGAACGCCCGAAACGCTGCTCTCGAAACGGCGAGTGCGAATCTCGCCGCCGGGCATTTGCAGCACCGCGTCATAGCGTACGAGGACACTCTGCGAACTCGCCACATAGCCCATTTCGAGCAATTGGCCCGAAAGGCGGGTGGCGGCGGAGCTTGCCGCATCCGACCCTTCGATCACCAGCCGGTTGCCGCGCGCCTGGATCGTCTCGGCCAGCAGGCGGCCGAACAGGCGCGAGGGCCGCTCCACCCATTGGGCGTCCTGCAGATAGGCAATGCTGGAATCGCTCACCTGCACCGGCACGCGCAATACATTGATTTTGGCAGGTGCGCGCGGGTCGATCACGGCAAGCGCTTGCTCCGCGGTGCCGCTGGCGGCGCTGCCCGGCGCGGCGCTGGCCGAAGAGGTCAGGTTGAACAGGCTCGGCGGCGGAGGCTCGCCTCCGAAACTGACGCAGGCCGTGGCAAGCACAAGGGAAATGCTCGCGACCGCCATCCGCAATCCGGTGATGCTTCGCATGCTCCGCCCCCTCATGGCTTGTAATCGGGCAGCTCGGACCCGCCCATCAATGCGCCGGCGCCCTGTTCGTTGAGCCGCTCGGTCACCTCGCGCAGTGCCGCGCTGGTCGCGCGCAGATCGCGCAAAGTCGCTTCGGCGGCCGGCAGGGTGCTGGTCGCCACCTGCCGCGCCGCGGGCTGCATATGGGTCAGCGTCGCTTCCAGCGAAGTCGCCGCTTTGTCCGCCGAGGCCAGCGTGGCACGCAATTGCTGGGCGAGCGATGCACCCTCCTGATTGAGCAGCCGGTCGGTGGTGCCGAGCGTGTTCTCGAACTGCGCCAGCGTCTCGTTCGCCTGCCGCAAGGTTCCCTGCAATTCGGCCATCACCCGTTCCGCCTGCGGCGAGGCGTCGGCAAGATGGCCGGTCATCCGCTCCGTATTGGCGAGGATGCCTTCGAGCGATTCCTGGTTCTGATCGGACAGGACCTGGGTCAGCCGTTCGGTCAGCGTCGCCAGCCTTTCGAGCAGCAGCGGCGCGTTGGCGAGGATTTCGCCCAGGCCGCCCGGCTTGGTGGGGATTTGCGGCACGCCTTCGGTGCAACTCGTCACCTCGCATGTGATCGGCTGCGCGCCCTGGATCGCGCCTTCCAGCATAACGGTGGACACGCCGGTAAAGCTGCCCTGCATCGTCGCCGTGGTTCCCAGGAGAATCGGCACATCCTGATTGACCGCGATACGCACACGGACGAATTGCGGATCCTTCTTCCACAGGGCGATTTCCGCCACTTGCCCGACCGGAACGCCGGAAAATGACACTTGCGAGCCGCGCGACAGCCCGCTGACCGACTGATTGAAGAAAATATCGTATTCCTTCTGCGCGCTGGCATTCAAACGCGCGATCCAGATGACCGCCGCCGCGGCCATGGCCAGCAGCAGCAGCGTGACTGCGCCCACCCAAACATAATTCGCCCGCGTCTCCATAGTTTGCCTCTATGCCCTTGGGCCCTCGCCCATGTCCATGGGCTTGCGGCGTCGCTGCGCGGCCATCGCGGTCCGTCCGCGCGGTCCGTTGAAATACTCCTGGATCCACGAATGATCGGATTCGAGCAGTTCGGGGATCGTGCCGACCGCGATCACGGTCTTTTCGGCGATCACCGCCACCCGGTCGCAAATCTCGTGCAGCGTATCCAGGTCGTGGGTGATCAGGAACACGGTCAGGTCGAGCGTATCGGCCAGTTCGCGCAGCAGCCGGTCGAAGGCCGCCGCGCCTATAGGGTCGAGCCCCGCCGTCGGCTCGTCGAGGAACAGCAGCTCGGGATCGATCGCCAGCGCGCGGGCCAGGCCGGCGCGCTTTCTCATTCCGCCGGACAGTTCCGCCGGATATTTGCTGGTCGCCTCTTCGGGCAGGCCCGACAGGCGCACCTTGTAGCGGGCGATCTCGTGCAGCAGTTCCCCGGAAATCTCGGGATAGAACTGCTTTACCGGCACTTCGACATTCTCGCCCACGGTCAGCGTCGAGAACAGTGCGCCGCCCTGGAACAGCACACCCCAGCGGTTGCGCACGCCGATCGCCTCATCGGGCTGGGCATCGGTGATCGAATGGCCGAGCACTTCGATATGGCCGGCGGCAGGTCGCTGCAGCCCGATGATCGAGCGCATCAGCACCGACTTTCCGCTGCCCGATCCGCCGACCACGCCCAGAATCTCGCCGCGCCGGACCTCCAGCGACAGATCGTCATGCACAACCTGTTCGCCGAACTGGTTGCACAGCCCTTCGATCACGATCGGATATTCGCCGGTGAACCTCTCTAGCGCTGTCCCGCGAGCATGCGCGTCGGGCGGCCCTTCCTCGACTGGCTGTTCCTCGCTCATACCCACCCGATTTCGGTAAAGAACACGGCAAAGAAGGCATCGAGTACGATCACGGCAAAGATCGCCTGCACCACCGCCTTGGTGGTCCTCAGGCCCACATCCTCCGCATTGCCGGAAACCTGCATGCCTTGATAGCAGCCGGCCATCGCGACGATCAGGCCGAAGACCGGAGCCTTTATGAGGCCGACATAGAGGTCGAAATCCGGCACCACTTCCTGGATGCGGCTGAGGAACGTGAAGAAGGGTATGCCCAGCGACAGTTCCCCGATCACCGCTCCGCCGATGATCGCGACGGCTGCGGAGTAGAGCCCGAGGAGCGGCATCATGATCATCGCGGCAAGGATCCGCGGCACCACCAGCACCTCGACCGGCGAAACGCCGATCGTGCGCATGGCATCGATCTCCTCGGTCAGCTTCATCGTGCCGATCTGCGCCGCGAAGGCGGAACCGGAACGGCCGGCCACCATGATCGCGGTCATCAGCACGCCAAGCTCGCGCAAGGTGATCCGCCCGACCAGGTTCACCGTCAGCGTTTCTGCACCGAACTGCTGGAGTTGCACCGCCCCCTGCTGGGCAATCACGATACCAATCAAAAAGCTCATCAGGCCGATTATGAACAGCGCATCGACCCCGACCAGCTCCAGCTGGCGGACCAGCGCGCGGCCGGGGAAGCGGCGCGGATGGGCGATCAGAGAGCCGAGCCCGATCAGCACCGCGCCGAGGAAGCTCAGCACATTGACGGTACCCGTGCCCCATTGGCCGACGATTTTGCCCACCTCCTCCGGCACGCGGCGCAATATCCACTCACGCGGGGCATGCACGTCGGCGGAGCTTTCGGCGGACTTTACCGCCTCGATCAGAGTCTGGGCCTGCTGGCTGGCGCCGACGATCCGTGCCTCATTGTCGCGGGCGAAACGCCACACGACCCAGGCCCCCACCGTGTCCAGCTCCTCGCTCGCGGAAATGTCGATCTGGGCGACACGCGTCTCGATCTCGCGCAGCCTTGTATCGAACTCGCCCACGGTCGAGACGAGCAGCGGACCGGTGGTGACGATCACCGCGCCCTCACCGCTCTCCTCCCGGAGGCTGAAATCGGCCCTTTCACCCATCGCGCGCAGCTATGCGGGGAAAATCGGGCACGGACAAGGCATCCTTCGAGGAGTTCGCTCCGGCTGCGCCTTCACTCCTCCTGAGAAACATTTGTGAGTCCCTGGGCAGGCAGGGACCTCGCGCCATAATTGCCGCACTCGCTGCAAGGGATGAAGCGCGGCCGAAGCCTCGTCTCGAAGGACCGCTTGCGCCTCCATGCCCCCGCTGGCAAAGGCGCTCCCCAAATGAGCACAGAACTCGACAAGACCTTCGATCCCGCTGCGATCGAGAGCAAATGGTACGCGCATTGGGAAAATCGCGGGCTGTTCCGCCCTGCGCGCCCGGATGCCGAACCCTTCACGCTGGTCAATCCGCCGCCCAATGTGACCGGCAGCCTGCATATCGGCCATGCGCTCGACAATACGCTGCAGGACGTCGTGATCCGCTATGAGCGGCTGCGCGGCAAGGATGCGATGTGGGTGGTCGGGATGGACCATGCCGGTATTGCCACGCAAATGGTGGTCGAACGCCAGATGGAGGAGCGGCAGGACAAGCGCACCAATTACACCCGCGAACAGTTCATCGAAAAAGTCTGGGAATGGAAGGCCGAGAGCGGCGGGCAGATCACCAAACAGCTGCGCCGTCTCGGCTGTTCGATGGACTGGAGCCGCGAACAGTTCACCATGGACCCGCATTTCACCCGCGCGGTCACCAAGGT
>DASWIR010000423.1:0-9187 GCA_036397575.1 Alteraurantiacibacter sp.
GCTCGCCGCCAACGCCATTGTCCGCACCAGCTGGGCCGATGGTTGGAACCTCGAAACAGGGCGTCCCAACCTCACACCCCAATTTTCGGACTACTCCGCAGGGCCGAAGATCGTATTCCCGGCCTCGGCCGGCGCGCGCAACTGGTATCCGGCGGCTTACGACCCGGGGCGCGGCACTTATTTCGCCCATGTTCTGGACATGGGAAATTTGATGTTTCTCACTGGAGATCCGTCGCAGGTGCAGCGGCAGGAGAAGTTCCTCAATCCCAACGCCGCGCTGATCTTTACGTCCGACCTTGAGGCCGCCGCGGCATCGCTGCCACCGCCGATCAGCCAGGCGATGCAGGCATTGCCGCAATGGCAGTGGGTGAAGGACAAACCCTGGTCGGGCGAACTCAGGGCAATGGACCCGCTTACCGGCAAGACTAAATGGGCCGTGCCGAGCGATGGCTGGCAGGACCGGCACGGCGTGCTCGCAACCAAGAGCGGGTTGGTGTTCCATGGCAATGTCGCGGGCAAGATCTTCGCGCGCTCGTCGGAAACGGGCGAAGTGCTGTGGCAGATGGATACCGGAACCTCGATCATGGCCGCGCCGATGACCTACAGCGTCGACGGCGTGCAATATGTCGCGGTACAGGCCGGCTGGGGCGGGGGCGGCTGGGGTTTCGTGCCCGGCTATTCCGCCGCCTACCGGCGCGGCAATGGCAACCGGCTGCTGGTATTCCGTCTGGGCGGGGGCGAGGTGACGCTGCCGCCCGAGTTGCCTGCGTTGGAGCCCGCGCCCGAGCCGCCGTCCCAGCTGGGGCGTGTGACGCCGGAGACGATCGCGATGGGCTCAGCCCTCTTCACCGAAAATTGCAGCATTTGCCATTCAAACCAGCCGCGCTCCGGCGCGCCAGACCTACGGCGGATGCGCCAGGGCGTGCATGGCAGCTTCGAGAGGATCGTGCTGGAAGGCCTGCTCGCAGCGAATGGCATGCCCCGCTGGGACGACAGGTTGAACACGGAGCAGGTTAAGGCGATCCATGCCTATCTGATCAGCTTGCAGGGGCCGCTGCGGGAACGTGAAATGCAATTGCAGCGCGAGGGCAAGCCGCTCGATTCGCGCAGCCTGACGATTATGAGTAACTTCTAAGTGAACCGAGTCCCCCGCCGTCGCGGGGCACACAGGAGAGAAACGATGACCCCCGAAGGCGTGAACATCAAATACCCCGACAAGCTCTTCATCGGCGGCAAGTGGGTCGCGGCCACGAGCGGAAGCAGTATCGAGATCGTCAATCCCAATAACGAGGAAGTGGTCGCCCGTGTGGCCGAGGCCGGGCCGGACGACATGGATGCCGCCATCGCCGCTGCGCGCGAGGCATTCGACAATGGCCCCTGGCCCACCACTCCGCCGGCTGAACGCGCTGCCAAGCTGATGGAGATGGCCGACTATCTGGAACAGCGCGTGGCCGAGCTCGCCGCCGCCTGGACCGCTCAGGTCGGCGGGCTCGCCAGCTTCGCCCCCATTATGCATGGCGGTGCGGTAGCCGGGATCCGCGGTATCGCTGCGCTTGGCAACAGCTTCGCCTGGACTGAGAAGCGTCCCGGGCAGCAGGTCGATACGGCCGTGATCGTGCGGGAACCGGTCGGCGTCGTAGTCGGTATCGCGCCGTGGAACGCGCCTTTCGGAATCATGGTCAACAAGGTTGCCTATTCGCTGATTTCGGGCTGCACCATCATCATGAAGCCTTCGCCCGAGACCCCGCTCGAGGCCTACATCATCGCCGAGGCGGCCGAGGCGGCAGGCTTGCCGCCGGGGGTGGTCAATCTCGTGCCCGCCGAGCGCGAAGCATCGGATCACCTGATCCGAAGCACCAGCATCGACAAGGTCAGCTTCACCGGATCGAGCGTGGCGGGCAAGCACATCGCCAGCGTGTGCGGCGGCAACATGACGCGCTTCACCATGGAACTTGGCGGCAAGAGCGCCGCGATTATCCGTGACGACTTCCCGCTTGAGGCGGCGGCCAATATCCTCGGCAACACAATCACGGTCATGAGCGGGCAGGTCTGCGCCATGCTCAGCCGTGCCATCGTGACGAAGGACCGGCATGACGAGCTCGCCGAGAAGATCGCCGGGGTGATGAAGGGCATCAAGATCGGCAACAGCGAGGATCCGGAGACGCAACTCGGGCCGCTCGCGATGAAGCGCCAGCTCGAACGGGTGGAGATGTATATCGAGGAAGGGCGCAAGTCCGGCGCCGATCTCGTTACCGGCGGCCAGCGTCCGGCGCATATGAACAAGGGCTATTTCATGGAGCCCACCCTGTTTGCCAATGTCGACAATAAGAGCCGCATTGCCCAGGAGGAGATATTCGGTCCGGTCCTGTGCCTGATCCCTGCGGAAGACGAGGAAGACGCGATCCGCATCGCGAATGAGAGCGATTACGGCCTCAATGGCAGCGTGTTCACCAGCGATCCCCAGGCGGCCTATGACATCAGCCGCAAGGTTCGCACCGGCGTCGTGGCACAGAATGGCATGCGGATGGAATTCGGCCTGCCCTTCGGCGGCTTCAAGCAGTCAGGCGTCGGCCGCGAAGGCGGCGAGGAAGGCATCTGGCCCTATCTGGAGACCAAGACGATCCTCCTCGATGGGGAACCGGCCAGGCTCTGACGCTTTGGGGCGGCCGGGGGTGCGACACTCTGTTGGGCGCCGACAGCTTTGAACTGAGGAGATAGAGCGGCTAGGCTGCGGGTGGCCGCCTTGCGCGCGGCTCCGGCCTGCGCCTAGACTCCAGGCTCCAACCGCCATGCGCGACAGCAGGAGAACCCGTGCCCCAGATCAATATCGAGCGGATCGAACAGGATATTCTCGCCATCTCACGCTTCGGCCTCCGCGAGGCCGGTCAGGGCGTCTATCGGCAGGGATTCGGCAAGGCCGACATGGCCGCGCGCAAATGGCTGGGAGATCAGTTCGAAGGGCTCGGCATGGCGCACCATATGGACGGAGCGGGCAATGTGATCGGCCGCTTCGGCACTTCCGGCAAACCGGCGGTCGTAGTCGGTTCGCATCTCGATTCCGTTCCTGCCGGCGGCATTTTCGATGGTGTTCTGGGTGTTGCGGCGGGGCTCGAGGTCGTCCGTACACTCAAGGATAGCGGCATCGAGCCGGATTATCCGATCGAGGTAATCGGTACGAGCGAGGAGGAGGGCCGCTTTGGCGGGATGCTTGGCGCGCAGGCGATGACCGGGCACCTTACCCGGGAGTGGATCGACACGGCAGCCGATGAGCATGGCCATGCACTGAAGGACGCAATGACCGAAGCCGGGCTCGACGCTTACGACGCGCTCCACGCTTATCGGCGCCCGGAGGAAATCCATGCTTTTCTCGAACTGCATGTCGAGCAGGGTCCGGTGCTGGAGGCGGAGAGAACCACCATCGGGATCGTTGAAGGTATTTCGGGCGTCTTCAAATGGAATTGCCGCCTACTCGGTAAACCCGATCATGCGGGCACGGCGCCGATGAATATGCGCAGCGATGCCTTCATGGGCATTGCAGATTTCGCCCACGAAATCCCGCGCATCATCGAGGAGGAAGGAACCGACAAGAGCCGTATCACCATCGGCCATGTCGCTTTGAAGCCGGGCTTTCCCCATACGGTGCCAGGCGAAGTCGATTTCACCATTGTTGGCCGGGACCTCGACGAGGAGGTGATGCAGGCATTGGCCAATGCATGCCGCCGGGTGCTCTCCAGCATCGCCCGACGGCACAAGCTGAAATTCGAATATGAAGAAATGAGCTGGCTCAAGCCTGCCTATTGCGACGAAGGCATTATCGGGCTGATCGAGAAGAAGACGAAGGATCTCGATTACAGCTACAGGATCATGCCCTCGGGCGCCGGGCACGACGTGCAGTTCTTCTGCGGGCATACGAAGGCGGGACTGATCTTCGTGCCGTCGGTCGGCGGGGTAAGCCACGCCCCCGATGAGTGGACGCATTGGTCCGATATCGAGCGGGGGGCCCAGCTGCTGCTCGAGTGCGTGATGGAACTGGCCTGCGAGAAGGTGACGGCATGAGTTGACAGGGTGGCACCCTGCAAGCCGATTCAACTGGCACGAGGCAGGGTGCTATCCGGTTTCGGCGGAATCGTCGCCGTCAGTGGCTTCGGGTGCCACATCGTTTTCGCTCCGCGCTTTCCATCTTTCCTGCAAGGACTGGGAGACCTGCTCCTGCTGTTCTTGATATGCCTTCGTCGCGGATGCCCGTTCCTCAGCTTCACCTCCAGAAACGCCATTGCCGCAGCCAGAGAGCACTGCCGCAAGCGCGGCAGCAACGATTAGTTTCATCATTGTGGATCCTAAAATCTGTCAGCGCCGGAAAGCAGCCCTGGCGCTGGAATCGCGCTTTGCCGCATCGTCCATACGAAGCGGCGTGAGACGCACGATATCGTATCCCGACGCGCAAACGGTGACGGAGCAAGCGGCAATCATGACTCCCTTGAGCACCTCGGACCAATCGCCGGCCATGCCGGTAAAGCCGAAGAACCCGGCAATTCCGCCAAGGATGAGTGATGTGAGGGAGATTTTCAGCACAAGGCGTCCTGTCGCACCGCTGCCGGCGAAGAGGCGGAACCAGGGTGCTGCCACGGTTCCGCCTCGTCACTATCCGGTTATTTCAGCTGCTTATTGGCTTTGCGGTTCACCCTTGCGGCTCGCGACGGCAAGCTGGATACGTTCGAGCAGCTGTTCATCGGATTGCGCGGCCTGGGAAATCGAATTGTAGGTCTGCGGATCCAGCCCAGCTTCCTGCACGGCCGCGACCATGGCGGTTTGCTTCTGCTCCTGGTCCAGTGTCGCGTCGGTCTGGATTTCCTGCACGTTGACAACAGCGTCCGCGAAGCTCTCGACCTGCGCGTCCGAGTAGCTTTCCTGCTGAGCGGGTGCGGAAGGCCCGGCCGGATTGCTTGCTGCCGGCGGGGGCGGCGCTTCGCTTGTCGTCTGTGCAGCAAGCGGCGCTCCGAGCAGAAGGGCCATAGCGGCAGGGAGGATGGCGGGCTTCATATATAATCTCCGTAAAACGCAAATTTCAATCGACGAGGACAACAAATTTCAAAAATGAAGGATCAACGAAACGTCATTTCGATGAATGGAGGCATGCATGAGGTGAGTCGGTTTGTGAAGTTTATATTGTAAAATATATAAAGAATATTGAAATCTTTTGAAGAAATGAAGGGAATGGTGTGGCTAATTTAAGAAAATCTACTTAGAATTTTCGAAGTAATTTTGAGTATTTCTATATTTTTTCTTTCGATAATTCTAATGTAGAATTTCCGAGATTATCACGCATAAGATCGCAGGAGCAATTCATCCAAGGCATGCAGTGCTATGGCATGGTTGAGAATGATGTCCTTGCGCGTGTTTTGTGCATGGTCGTCGCTCTGGCGATAATCCTCAATCGATTGGCGCAGTTTCGCCTCGTCGAAGATGGCGTGGCCGGCGATCCTCTCCGATGAGAGCCATTTGTCGATCAGCTTGTCGATTTCGCGCGACTTTGCCTCATCGGTATGGGCCGGTGGGGCCATAAAGGCGAACTTCTCACGCTTGTAGAGCACTTCCGGCAGGACGTGCTTCATCGCCTCGCGCACGACCCATTTTTCGATCCCGTCGCGAATGCGGACATGGGGCGGAATGCGCATGGCGAGCTCGGCGACATGATGGTCGAGAAAGGCCGGGCGGCTTTCGAGGCTATTGGCCATGTCCACACGGTCGCCACCCCAATTGAGGATCTGACCCTCCAGCATTGTCTTGATCCAGGAATACTGAGCCTTGTCGAGCACATGCCGTCCGTCGAGCATCGACTTGTCGAGGCTGTAGGCGATTGCCGCTACGGGATCGTAGTCGCCCAATGTCTCCTTGAACTCGTCCGACAGCAGCGGTTTAACCCGTTCGAGTACCAGGATCCACGGCTGGATCCATGAGGGCGTGAAGCCCATCACTTCCTCGAAGGCTGGATGTGAAATCTGCATTTCGGCCAATACCGAGCCGGAGAAGATCGCATTGCGCTGCTTCATTTCTTCGCCCGCAGCGCTTCCGGCATAGGCGGGATCGTGAAGGAAATAGTCGGCCTTGAACTGGGCATAGCCGCCGAACAGTTCGTCGGATCCCTCGCCTGTGATGACGACCTTGTAGCCGACATCGCGTACATGGCGGCTCATCAGCATCTTCGCGACGCCTAGCGTGTTGTAGAATGTGCGCTCCGAATAATAGACCGCATCCTCGAAATTCTTTCCGTAGAGATCGGTCGCCTTGATATTGAGGATATCCTGGTCGGCACCGGCCTTCTCGGCCATTTCCGTTGCGATCGCGGCTTCGTCATAACGCGCGTCGTCGAAGCTGATGGTGAAGGCCTTGACCGGCGACTGCTGGATTGCCGCGGCCATTCCCAGGATCGAACAGCTGTCGATCCCGCCCGACAGATAGCAGGCGACCGGCACGTCCGCCTCAAGCCGGAAGGCGATGCTTTCCACCAGCGCTGCGCGGACCCGTTCGATATGTTCGTCGTCCGGCAAGTCGTCATGCTCGCCATCGAGCGGGAACTCGGCTTCCCAATAGCGCCGTTCCTCCAGATCCAATCCGTTATCGGTCATGGTGACGATCAGCATATGGCCGGGTTTCAGCGCATGGATCCCTTCGAACAGGGTCATGCCCGGCACCATTACCTGCATCATCTGGTGGAGCTGTGCTTTGGGGCACATCTTGCGCGGGACATCCGGATGGGCGAGCATCGCCTTCATTTCGCTGCCCCAGAAAAATCCCTTGTCGCCAAGGTGGTAGTAGAGCGGGCGGATGCCGAAGCGGTCGCGGATAAGGATCATCTGCTGCTTCTTCTCGTCGAAGATCACGAAGGCGAACTCGCCGCGCAGATGCTCGACGAAATCGAGCCCGTGCTTGTGATAAAGCTTCAGCGCGATTTCGCTGTCGGTCTTGGTGGTGAACTCGTAGCCGTCCGTCCGCAGCAATCCGCGCAGCCGCTTGTAGTCGTAGAATTCACCATTGGCGGTGAGGACGAGTCCGTCCGTCCCGTCGCTTTCGCGCCCGTGGATCGGCTGGTCGCCGGCCTCGAGGCCGATGATCGAAAGACGCGTATGGACCATGCCCAGACCCTGCCCAGGATCGAGATGCTGGCCCCATCCGTCGGGACCACGATGGTACATGCTGTCCGCCATGGATTTGGCGAGCTGCGGCATGTCCTCACGATAGGCATTGGGGCTCCAGGCCCCGGCGATTCCGCACATCGATTTCAGCTTCCTTCAGTGGCTGCCGCGGGCTTCAGGCCAGCAAATTGTCGGGCAGTGTGTGGCGAACCCGGTCGAACATCGCGAGCAGCAGAGCCTGGCGTATCCACACTGCGCCATCGGCCTGGTTGAAATAGAGATTGTGTTGCGTCTGGTCGAGATCAACGGATAATTCCTCCCCGCGAGCCAACGGGTGAAGGATGACCGTGTCATCCTTCAGCTTGCTTTCGGGGCCGAGCTGGAAATCTTCCGAATAGAAGCGGTAGCTGTCGCCGAGGAAGGCGATGGCATTCATGTAGATCACGTCGAGATATTCGAGGCTGCCTTGCAGGTCGCGGCTAAAATTGATCCCTATCGGGGAATGATCGCACAAATTGCGAAGGTCGTTACCTAGCGGGTCCGCCATTTCGGAGAAGATCGTGATGTGGTTGATGTTCTCGTGGAACAGCAGGGCCAGGGTGAGGAAGCTCTTTACCGTGCGCATATTCCCGGGAGTGCCGATGATCCCGATATTCAGCCGGAACTCTTCGGGGATCGAACCGAAGGCGATTTCGGGGCGCCATTTGAGCAGCGCATACCAGTCCGCCAGCGCCTGGGTTGGGTGTTCATCTGCCCCGTTTCCACCATTTATCAACGGGATGCGCAAATATTCGGTCAACTCGGAAATGGCCGACTGTTCTGTGTGCCGCACCGCGACGATATCGGCATAGGAATTGAACATCTGGCCGATGTCGCGCAGGCTTTCGCCTTTGGCGACGCCGGTCGTTTTAGCATCGGCCACGCTGATCGTCTTGCCGCCAAGGTGCAGCATGGCACTCTCGAATGAGAGGCGAGTGCGCGTGCTGGGTTCGAAGAAGGCCGCAGCCATGATCTTGTCTTCCAGCGCCTGCATGACAGGGAATTTTTTGAGCTGAAGATGGGCAGCCAGCTTGCACAGTTCTCCCAGCAAATCCCGATCGAATTGCGCAGCGGAGAGGATCGAGCTGTCGCGCAGCTGGTCCAGCACCTCGAGGCGCAGGCGAGGCTCCGCCTGCAGCACGCGCTTGGGATCGGGGCAGTTGCCGATCCGCCCAAGCTTGCGCTTGGGGTCCGCCAAGTGCTCCACCTGCGCTGCGGGGATGTTCACCAGGTTCTCCCCTGCAGGAGGTCGCGCACAAGCATGGCCAGCAATGCGACCGAGGAGATCGCGCACCAGACGAGCGCACCATAGACGAGGACGGTAAGGAAACCGGAAGAAAACATCAGATACCCTCTCTGAGCCGTGCCCAGTCGAATTGGGTTTTCGAAAGCCAGGCGCAGGCAAGAACCCAGACCATGGATACGGCGGTGCCGATGGTGCTGGCCACGTACCAGCCGATCTGGAAATAGGCGATCAGGCCTATCCCGCCGCCCAGCAACATCCCGCCGATCGCCCCCGTGCTGTTGGCCCTGCGCCAGTACAGGCCGGTTACGATCGGCCAGATCATCGAACCGACCAGCGGCCCTGCAAAGAACAACACCGAAGCCAGGGTTCCGATCCGGGGTACGCATACTGCCCAGGTCCCGAGACCCAGCAACAGCGTGATCCATTGCGCGACCCTTTTCAATGTCTCGGGCCGGGCGAGCGGGTGGAGCAGGCGGCGATAGACATCCTCGGTAATCAGGTCCGAGGTCGCGGCGAGCAAGCTGTCGATGCTCGAAGCGAGCGAACAGAATACGATGATGAAGACCGCGATCGCGCCCACCTGACCGAGTACGTTGGCGATCACCAGCGGTCCGACCATGTCGGAGCTGGGAATGCCGACGCCCAGCGCCCCGGAAGCCAGCGCAATAAAGCCTGCGGCGATTGGGATCGGCAGCCAGACGAGGCCCGCAATCGTGAACGCCTTGCCGGCCACTCCTTCGCGGAAGGCGAAGGCGCGGCTCCACCAGAC
>DASWIR010000424.1:0-2898 GCA_036397575.1 Alteraurantiacibacter sp.
GGCATAAGCCCCGATCCGCGCTATGTCCGCGTCGCCACGGGGCGCGATTATCGCGATTCCGCACCGGTCACCGGGATCAGCTTCGGCGGGGCAAGCGAAGGCCTCGCGGTCGATCTTGCGGTTGAGCAGCAGATTGTGGACCAATAACGGCCGGATGTTGGCGCCGCGCCGCATGCTCGGCCATATGCCAAGGCCCCTCGGAACGATCGGGCACTTTGCCGGGATAGAGGTAACGGGATAACGGAATGACCTATTGCGTCGGGATGATGCTGGATCGCGGGCTGGTGCTGATGAGCGACACACGCACCAATTCCGGCGTCGACAATATTTCGGTGTTTCGCAAGACGGCCTATTGGGATGTGCCGGGCGAACGCATCATAGCTGTGATGGCGGGTGGCAACCTTGCCACTACCCAGGCGGTGATCAGCCAACTGGAAGAACGCACCAAAGTACCGGAAGAGCGGCAGAATTCGGTGCTGGAAGCGCCGACCATGTTCCAGATCGCGGTCGAGATCGGCAAGCTGCTCCGCGACACCGTGCGCTGTACCCAGGAACCGAATGGCCAGGAAGGCACCAGCCGCTTTTCCGCCACCATGATCCTGGCCGGGCAGATCCGGGGCATGGAGCCGCGCCTGTTCCTGATCTATCCGGAAGGCAATTTCATCGAGGCCAGTTTCGACACGCCATTCTTCCAGATAGGCGAGACTAAATATGGCCGGCCGATCCTGATCCGCGGCTACAACCGGAACATGAGCTTCGAAGATGCGGTCAAGCTGTTGATGGTAAGCTTCGATTCCACGCTCAAGACCAACCTCTCGGTCGGCCTGCCGCTCGACCTGCTGGTGATCGAACGCGACGGGTTTGCACCGTTTTACGAAAAACGAATCGATAGCGAAGACACTTATTTTCGCGCAATCTCCAGCAGCTGGGGTGATGCGCTCAGAGCCGCATTTGATTCCCTGCCGGACTATACCATTGATCGTTGAGAGCAAACGTAGTTAGCGGATATCCTTTCGATTTTAGATTAAAAATCCACGCATTTGTCCGGATTGCGTGGCCCAGGTACCCCACATATCTCTTAAGGCTGGAACTAATCCCGCCTGGATTGGTTAGGGATTTGTGGGGTCGACAAACGGGGCATGAGCGAGCGGAATACCATCCATTTCGTCCATGAGGACAGCCGAATGCGCGCCCATGGCGCGCGTGTGGCCTATGCATTGGGACACCATGCAGAAGTCTATTCCGGTATGGCTGAACTGATCGCCGGCCATCCGGCAGAGGGGATCATTTTCGCGCAGGACCGGTCGGATGAAGGCGGCAAAGCACGAAGCCCCGCCCGAATGCTTGAGGAATTGGGCGTAGCGGGCATCTGGCTGCCATTGATACTGATCTCCGAACAACCAGAGCGCGAAAGGGTGATCGAAGCGGTTAAGGCCGGTGTCATCGATTACCTGCCCTTACCGCTCGACGCCGTGCCGTTGCGCAAGATGTGGGATCGGCTGGCAGGCGAAGCCACGACCTTCGCGGAAGGGCGGCGGCGGATGATCGAGGCCCGCGAAAGGATCAACCATCTCAGTCAACGCGAGCGCGAAGTGCTCGACAAGCTTGCCGATGGCAATTCGAACAAGGCCATCGCCAGGGCGCTGGCAATCAGCCCGCGCACAGTCGAAATCCATCGCGCGAATATGATGGGCAAGCTCGGCGCCAATCACGCGGCCGAAGCGGTGCGGATCAGGATAGAGGCGCGGCTGGATGAGTTGGAAAACTCTTTGGCCGACAACGGCAATTAGCGGATTGTGAGTCCCTGCGGAGGCAGGGACCTCATGCCATAGCCGTCGCGCTCGCGGCCCGAGACCCCAGCCTGCGCTGGGGAGCACACCCCCGTGAGTCCCTGCGAAGGCAGGGACCTCATGCCATGGAAGCGACACATCACCCTTTCGTCATGCTGAACTCGTTTCAGCATCCATCGTGCCTCCCAGACCGGTCGGTCCAGGCGGAGAAATGGACCCTGAAACAAGTTCAGGGTGACGAATTAGGCATGGGCTATCCCTGCCATTGGCTTCGTGTTTGCAAACAGCCCAATCGCCATTTTATCCTGGGTCGTTCAATCTAAACCGGAAAAATTCCGGCCTGCGCTGGGGAGCACGCGCTGCGGGTAATCTCGAGTGGAAAGACGTCAGCCGCCAGGCCCAATCAGCGGCAGTAGCCGCCGCCCGTCAGTTCCAGGTGAAAATGATCGCGATGGGCGGCGTTGTAATCGGGGCCGAGCACGGTGCCGAGCCGCTTGCAGGCGCTCCGGTGGAGGATACGCAGGAATTCGCGCTCCGCCCTGTCGCCGCCCGACCAGTCATCCCGGATGCTGACATGCCGCCCGTCTTCGAGCACGAACCCGGCGACGTCGATCGCCTGCGCCGTCGCGTGGGCGGAAAGACGGCCTGAGCCGGCGACATTGCGGCACGAATAACTGCCCATCGTCTCGATCCGGGCAAGCCCGCTGCCCAGCATCTGCCGCGCCGCGCGGTCGACGCCGTAGCGCGCCCAGGCGGCGAAGGCATCGGCCAGCGGGCAGGAAACCGGGCCGAGATTGGCCAGCTCGAAGCGCGAGACGTCGCCGCGTACGGCAGCAAGGCTGACCGTGCTGGTGGTCGCGCATCCGGCACCGTAATAGCGGTCGGGCAGCGGCGCGAAGCTCGCCTCGCGGCTGCCGAGGCTGGCAAGACACTGGCGCAGTTCCGGCCGGGCGGAAATTTGTGCCCCCTGCTGTTGTCCTGAGCGAGCCTGCGGCCGCGGATCGTGAGACCTGCCATCGGGCAGGATCGAGCAGCCGGCCAGCGCCAGCGCTGCGGCCACAGCCGCCATTCGTTTTGCAATGGCTCCCGTCATGGGCCGCGATCCTCG